>JALUKJ010000089.1 GCA_027056615.1 Campylobacteraceae bacterium
CTCTTATACTATTTTAGATAAAATTATTGGATGAAAAATTTAGAAAAAAATAGACTAAAAACACTATTGAGTATTATAAAAGAGAATCCATCTTTAGATATTGCTCACTTTACAGACCAAGACAATCTACTTGTTGAACTACTCAATGACTACTGTACTCAAAAAAGCTATGGCTATCAACTCAATCTATTAGATAACTCTATAGAAGAGCTTATGAGCCAAAAATACAAATCTAGCTCTACAAAAGTAAAACCATTCCATATAGAACGTAAATCATACCTTATTCAAGCAAAACAGTACGATTTTGTCTTTGTAACAGCAACCATAGACCTAGATATAGAAAGTGACTTTTTAAAGCGTCTACATCAAATTATTAGAAATGCAGGACAACTTGTTATATTTATCAAAAAAGAGGATTATGAGTTACGTTATAGATGGATTGAGCTTTTAGAGGAGCATAACTATGTAGCGACTAATACTATTGATAATCTATGTAATGATTATGATATTGTTATTACTAAAAAGATGCATGGGTGGGGGAAATAATAAATTGGTGCGATAGCAATCGCACCCTACTCACATTGGGTTACAATAGCCCCTGTAAGGTCAATAAAGAGTGTAGCTGTTCTCTCATCAATATCTTGGTCAATAACTGTTCTTGAAATCTCTTTTTCTAACTCATCATCTAGCTCACGCTCTTCTAACATACGTTCTGCTACTGCTAATCGTCTAAAGACCTTCTCTAGTTCATTTTCAACAATATTTTGATTAGCTGTACGTGCAACATCAAAATAACTAGATTGTGGTGTACGACCAAAAAAGTCATCTAGTCCATAATCTTCATGCTCATCTTCTTCTATCTCTTTACTCATGGTAATTCCTTGGGGATTTTTTGCTAGTTCCCACCTTCTCGGCAATGCCAATGAATTAAGGAATAAATATTAAAAAACTGTAGGTTCGATTTCATCGAACGGATTGTTTTATGGGCTTCAATTTTTTGTTCGATAAAATCGAACCTACAGGATTTGGACTTAATTCAATGGCATTGACCTTCTCGGTGGGAATGCATACGTTTTGTTATTGTTATTCGAGTATTCATTCCCACGCAGGAGCGATGGGAACGAGCTGACGAGTCTAAATTATGCTTCAGCCATAGCCTCAGTTGCATATTTTTCACCAAGGTCATAAGCTTTCAGGTTAAGCTCATGAACTTTTTTAGGTACTTTTGAAAGCATAGTATCAACAAGAAGTTTCTTATCTAATGCTTTTGTATAAGTATTTGCAATAGCAAGTGCAACTACCGATTGAGTAATTACGTTTCCTACCTCTTCTTTAGCAATAGTAATAATCGCAATCTCTACGATATTCCATCTTTTTCTATCTTCATCAGTTGGGTGTACAAGGTTTGGCTCAATTACAATTGTTCCACCATCTTTTACACCATTTTTAAATTGCTGGTAACTTACATCTGCTACAGAGAGCATAAAGTCAATCTCACCATCAATTGCATAAGGGTAGAAAATTTCATTGTCATCTAATTGAATATCAACAACGGTTGCTCCACCACGTACTTGTGATGTATAAGTAGCAGTTTTGATACCAAAACCACCCTCTTTAATCTTTGCTGCTGCAAAAATCTCACCAGCAAGAAGAACACCTTGTCCACCAACACCAGTAAATCGCATTACAATTTTACTCATAGCTCTTCTCCTTATATTTTTTTAGCAAAGTCATCTTGAGTGATTTTCTTTCTCTCACCTTGATGTACTTTTTTAATCTCTTCATACATTTCACAGTACTCTCTAACCTCTGTATCTTGCTTTAAGATACCTGTAGGGAAAAGATTTAACTGCTCTTCTGGAGACATTGCATCATATTTCTTTTTAGAAACAGTATTACTATCAATCCAATCAAGGTTTGCCATAGCAGATTGCATTTTGTTTTTTCTACCAAGGTTAATGTGACAGTTAGATTGAATATCTAAAAATGAGAACCCTTTATGCTCCATTGCTTGAAGCATTAATTTTTCCATCTTTTTAGGAGAGTTTACTGTCTCACGACCAACAAAAGAAGCACCAGCTGCTTCTGCAAGTTTACAAGCATCAAATGTAGGGTCAATATTTCCTGCTTTTTGAGAAACAGTCCAAAAACCTTGTGGTGTGGTAGGACTTGTCTGAGAATTAGTCAAACCATAGATAAAGTTGTTGATAAGAATCATGGTCATATCAATATTTCTTCTACAACCATGAATAGTATGGTTACCACCAATGGCAAGACCATCACCATCACCTGCTACACAGACAACATGTTTATCTGGGTTAGCTAGTTTGATACCAGTTGCAAATGCAATGGTTCTACCGTGTGTTGTATGTACTGTGTTGAAGTCTACATAAGAAGAGAATCTTCCTGAACACCCAATACCTGAGACAATACAAACATCATCTTTTTCCCATCCAATTTTTTCAACGGCACGGATAAATGCTTTAAGTATAACACCATCACCACATCCCCAACACCATAGTGTTGGCATTTTTTCAGTTCTTAAATAATTGTCATAATTAAATGCCATCTTATAGCTCCTTTACTTTTTCGATAATATCACTTGGAGAGAATGGACGACCATTGGTCTTGGTTAATTTTGCAATATCCAATCTTCCCATACTTCTTTGTACCTCTTCAAGGTATTGACCTTGGTTAAGCTCAACAGAGAGAACTTTGTCAAATTTTTGTCCAAGCTCATGCATTCTAGCTTCTGGAGAAGGCCAAAGTGTAATTGGTCTAAACATACCAACTTTGATACCCTCTTTTCTAAGCATATTAATTGCCTCTTTAATTGCCAATGAAGCTGAACCATAACCAATAATAAGAATATCAGCATCATCTACCATATACTCTTCATTTGACTCAATCTCATCAGTATACTTTTCAACTTTTTGGAAAAGTCTATCAATCAATTTTCTACAAGTCTCAATCTCTTCAGTTGGGAAACCAGAAGCATCATGGTGAAGACCTGTATAGTGGTATCTGTACCCTGTAAACATTGGGTTAAGAACTGCTGGTTGGTCTTGCTCTGCACCATAAGGAAGATACTCATCAGCTGGTCCATCAAATGTTTTTCTAGGAACAATTCCTGCTTTTACTGCCTCTACGGTAGGAATCTCAGCTTTAGCATGCATATGTCCAATAGTTTCATCTAGTAACACAAAAACAGGTTGCATAAATCTGTCTGCAAGGTTAAATGCTCTTACAGTTTCAGTATAACACTCTGCTAGGTTACCTGCACAAACAGTAATTGATTTGTAGTCACCGTGAGATGGATTTTTTGCCTGAGCAACATCCCCTTGAGATACACGAGTTGGAAGACCAGTACTTGGACCACCTCTCATAACATTTATAACAACCAATGGTACTTCACACATCTGTGCCAAACCAAGGTTTTCAGCTTTAAGTGAGATACCAGGCCCTGAAGTTGCAGTAAGTGTTCTAACCCCACTCATACCTGCACCAATTGCTGCTGCTACCCCTGCAATCTCATCTTCCATCTGAATCGCTGCTCCACCAATTTTTGGTAAAAGGTCAGAAGCAACATGCATAATTTCACTTGATGGTGTTAATGGATAACCTGCAAAAAACATACATCCTGCATCTACTGATGCAATAGCAGCTAGTTCATTACCACTTGAAATAATTTCTCTTGTCGCTGACATTAGTTAGCCTCCTTATAATCTTCAGGCAATCTATACCCATTATTTATAATTGCCTCTTGTCTAGCTTTTGAGCTATCGGTCAATTTAGCAAATTTAAACTCTTTTCTTGTTGCTACATAAATAGCAAAATCTGGACATGAGAGTTCACACTCATTACATCCAATACATGCTTCAGGAGCGATTACACTAATCATTGCACCTAAAGTTGAGGTTGGTTCTTGTTGCATTGAGAGTACACCTGCAGGACATGCGTCAACACAAATATCACAAGCTTTACATCTTGATGTGTTGACCCATACTGGAGTATTCTCAGGAGCTATCATTGCTGCCATGGTTTCCCCTTTAATCTTTAAAATTTTAAGTGAGATATTTTCTATCACTTCAAGTAGAATATCGAAGTTTTTGTAATGGAGTGTATAAATAACTCACTATTATCCTTATGATAAGAATCAGTGTTACCAATAGGGGCAAAGAAAAAATGAGAGTTTTAGAGTTGATTACTACTTGGAAGATGAATAATATCAGGGTTCGGATGATAGATATTCTCACCATTAATTTTTGCTATGGTTTTGCCATTAAGTTCATCTAAAACAGATAGAAGTTTTTGCTCTGTCTCAAAAGAGAGATTACCCGTAGCAATATGTGCTAAAATACGCTCTGCATACTCTTTTTTAGCCATCATTTCATTATAACGTTCTTCTTTCTCTAACTCAATTTGAGAAAGCTGTTTTTGATGTCGTAAATAGATATAGAGAAGTAAAAATAAAAAAAGTGAAATTACAATTATTGTTGCATTATCTTTACTTTTATCTTCAGATTTTGCATTTACTTTCATTGCAGTAATTTCATGATTGAGTTTATTGTCTAACTGTTTAATACGTACTTTAGTCTGATTTTCTTTTTCTTTAATAGCTATTTTTTCATAAGTACGAAGTTGTTCTAACTTTTGTTGATTTTCTAAAGCAATAAGCTCTGATTCATGACTATTATGAATTTTACTAAAAGCTAACTCTTGAGTTACTTTAGAATTCATTTGAGGCTGTTCCATAATCTTTCTAAATGCCTCTTTAGGTGTTTCACTAGTAGAGATGGCTGAAAAAACAATGTATCCTAACAATGCAGACGTTATAACAAGTACAATCTCTCTCACCTTAACTCCTTTGTAAATAAAAAATAGCCATAAATATATACAAACACTTTACAACATTTTTA
>JALUKJ010000090.1 GCA_027056615.1 Campylobacteraceae bacterium
GAGTTAAATGGTGCTATTGTTATTTTAAAACAGTTAAATAAATTTTTAAATGTATTGAGAGATTAAGATGAAAAACCTACCAATAGGAATCCAAACATTTGCAAAAATAAGAGATAAGCAAGAAAACTACATCTATATAGACAAAACAGACTTAGCACTAAATCTTATAACTAAAGAGGGAGAATATTTTTTCCTTTCACGCCCACGCCGTTTTGGTAAGTCTCTTTTTTTAGATACCCTAAAGAATATATTTGAAGGAAAAAAGAAGCTCTTTGAGGGGCTTTATATTTACGATAAATGGGATTGGGAAACCACTTATCCTGTAATAAAAATTAGCTTTGGGTTAGGAGTAGTTAAGAGTATAGCAGACTTAAATATGCGAATAGTATCTATATTAAAAGAGAATCAAAAACGACTAGGTATAGAGTGTGAAAGTCTTAATGATACAAGTGGTTGTTTCCGAGAACTGATTATATTAGCTTATGAAAAATATAATCAAAAAGTGGTTGTTTTAATAGATGAGTACGATAAACCTATTTTAGATAATATAACAGATAAAGAGGTTTCACAAGAGGTAAGAGATGGATTAAAAAATATCTACTCTGTTATTAAAGATAGTGATGAATATCTTAAATTTGCTTTTTTAACAGGTGTGAGTAAATTTTCAAAAGTCAGTCTTTTTAGTGGTTTAAATAATTTGGAAGATATATCATTAGATGCAAACTATGCAACTATCTGTGGATACACGCACAGTGATATAAAAGAATCCTTTGAAGAACGATTAGAGGGTGTTGATTTAGATGAGTTAAAAAAGTGGTACAACGGTTATAACTTTTTAGGAGAGGGGGTTTATAACCCTTTTGATATATTGCTATTTTTTTCCAAGAATAAAATCTATAGCCACTATTGGTTTGAGACAGGTAGCCCAGCATTTTTGATTGAGCTTTTAAAAGAGCAAAGATATTACTTGCCAAGTTTAGAAAATATCTATATGAGTGAGACCGATTTAAGTAGCTTTGATGTAGATGATATAAAAATAGAGACACTTCTTTTTCAAACAGGGTATTTAACTATTCAAGAGGTTAAGACACGCTTTAATCAACGAATGTTTAAATTAGGTTATCCAAACCTTGAAGTAAGAACAGCTCTTAATGAACGAATCTTTCGCTATCTCTTAACCGATAGTATTTTACAAAAAAATCCTATATTTGATGCTATTGAGTTTAAAGATATGACCATATTTGAAAATGCAATCCGTCAACTCTTTGCTATGTTACCTAATGATAGTTATCGAAAAAATAAAATGCAAAATCATGAGGGGTATTATGCAAATGTTCTCTATGCTTATTTAGCAGGGTTAGGTATTGAGTTTAAAGCCGAAGATACCACGAATTTAGGGCGAATTGATTTAACCATTGCTACACCTGATATGAGTCAAGTCTATATTATTGAGTTTAAAGTAGTGGCAAATGCAAATAGGAATGGTAAAGCATTAGAGCAAATAAAAGAGAAGAAGTATCATGAAAAGTATTTGAATAAGGCAGATGAGATAATTATTGTTGGTATTGAGTTTTCTAAAAAAGAGAGAAATATTTGTAAGTTTGAGTGGGAGAGGATAGTTTAACCCTCTCCACCACGGTAAAAAAAATGAAAAAATGAGACAGGCTACTTTAAATAAAAACCAACCAACCTTTCCTTCTGACAACACTATACAAAGAGTATTCTAGCACAACAATCAATTTCGTAGGTTTGACCATGTCAAACGTCCAATCCAAATTAAAACAAAATAGAACTCTCAAATACAAAATTATGCCGTGTTTATTTTAACGTTTGACATGGTCAAACCTACATATATACATCAATATATCTCGATATATACAAACTTTAGATATACTATCAAAAAAAACAACAAGGAAGTAAAAATGAATAAACATATTCTTGTTCTCTGCACAGGGAACTCTTGCCGAAGTATTATTGCTGAAGCGTTGATAAACAAATATCTTGATGGCTTTACAGCTTACAGTGCTGGGGTTGCTCCTAGTGGCAAAGTTAATCCAAATGCTAAAAAGATTTTAGAAGCAAATGATGCTTGGTCAGATGCCTATTACTCTAAAACCGTTGAGACATTAAAGGCTATAGAGTTTGATTTGGTGGTAACGGTTTGTGATAATGCTAAAGAGACCTGCCCTATTTTTCCTAAGCCTACAACGGTTATTCATGTGGGATTTGAAGACCCTGATGGGCAAGAGTATGAAGCATTTGAAGCGACCTATAATGAGATAAAAGAAGCGTTACTTCCAAAAGTAAAAGAGCAATTTAACAAGGAAAAGCCGATGAATAAAAATGTATTTAAAATGACCGATGGTGTAAAAATTAGTTTTACAGGGGCTGTTCAGAAACAGCAGATTATGAAAATGGTTGAAAACTGTAGTACAGGTGCTTGTGAGTGCATGAGTGACGCAACAAAAAAGAAGATTACCAATATGCAAGTGGACGGCAAAGATGGAGATGTTGAACTAAAACTCTCTGGAGAGATTGCCAAAGAGGAGATAGAAGAGGCATTAGCAAAATCAAAAGTACTCAATAAATCATAACGATGGATATTTTTTTAAAAACAACATCGGCAATTAATGATGAGACGCGTATTAAAATTTTAAATTTTATTGCTGTTCATAATGAAGTGTGTGTTTGTGAGCTTGAAGAGGCGTTCAATATGATTCAATCTCGTATTTCACGCCATTTAAAAATACTCAAAGAGGCAGGATTTTTAAAAGTTGATAGGCGTGGTCGTTGGGCATATTACAGCATCAGAAGCCCTCTTGACAGATTTAGGCAATCTATTATTAAAGAGATTGCGTACTTGGAGTTGGAACTTCCACCATTAAAAAAGGAGTGTAATGTTACTCGCTAGTTTGATTTTTTTACTCACATTGATTTTTGTGATTTGGCAACCCAAAGGGTTACAAATAGGCACAACAGCCATTATTGGGGCTGTGGTTGCCTTGGCTTTTGGGGTGGTAAGTTTTGCTGATGTTGGCACGGTTACCAATATTGTGTGGGATGCGACTTTGGCATTTATTGGAATTATTATCTTATCTATGGTGCTTGATGAGATTGGTTTTTTTGAATGGTGTGCCATAAAAATGGCAAAACTTTCAAAAGGAAATGGACACCTTATGTTTGTCTATGCCCTTATTTTAGGCTCATTTGTCTCGGCACTCTTTGCCAATGATGGAGCAGCGTTGATTTTGACCCCTATTCTTTTGGCAAAAATGCGACTTTTGAAACTGAATGCCAAAACCATTTTAGCTTTTTTACTGGCAGGTGGATTTATTAGCGATTCAGCCTCGTTGCCTTTTGTCTTTTCAAACCTTACCAACATTGTAACAGCCAACTATTTTAATATTGGATTTTTAGAGTACATACAACATATGTTTATCCCTTATCTTGTGAGTACATTTGTTTCAATTCTTGTTTTATGGCTTTTTTTACGAAACGATATTCCTAAAAAAATAGACATTACTCTTTTAAGTGATGAAAACGATGTCTTAAAAAGCAAAACACTCTTTAAATTCTCTTGGTTCTTTTTGGCACTCTTATTAATCGGTTACTTTATCGGAGACCATTATGACTTACCAATTAGTATTTTTGCATTGGGTGGAGGAGTCATCTTTTTAGCCATTTCAGCCTATCTAAAAGTTGTTGATGCAAAAGAGATTATCAAAAATGCCCCTTGGCAAGTGGTATGGTTTAGTATTGGTCTCTACATTGTGGTTTATGGACTCAAAAATGCTGGACTAACCGATTACTTAGCCATTGTGTTAAAAGATTTAGCTTCAAGAGGAGACACCATTGCCATTGTAGGAACAGGGTTTATTTCTGCTTTTTTATCTGCAATTATGAACAACATGCCAACCATTATGATTATGGACATTGCCTTACACGATGTAGGAAACAGTGCGTTAGCCTATGCAAACATAATTGGTTGTAACTTAGGACCAAAAATGACACCATTTGGAAGCCTTGCCACCCTACTTTGGTTGCATGTATTGGCAAATAAAGGGGTTAAAATAGGCTTTTGGGAGTATAGTAAATTTGGGCTTATGGTTACGCCACCTGTTTTGTTGGTGGTTTTATTGAGTTTGGGTTGATTTTGAAAATCTACTCTAAAATGGATTAATCATCTCCATCTCAAAACTATAAAAATCCTTAGTATTTCGAGTAATCAAAATAAATCCTTTAGCTAAACAAGATGAGGCAATCAAAGAGTCCATAATAGGCATTGGTCTGCCCATCTTTTGGAGTTGTCCATTTATCTCTCCCCATTTTAGCATAGTCTGTTTATCAATATCGACTATTCGACCCTCAAAGCGTTGTATAAGGTCATTGTCTAACCAACTTGATAACATTTTGATTTTTTTAGATTGACATTCTTTGTCTAATTTTTCAATCCCAAAACGAATCTCTCCAACTGTAATAACAGATAAATAAACATCACTTTCATCAAGTGAATTCACATAATCTAAAACTTTTTGATTTGGCTTTTTAGAGACAAATTCAGAGATAATGTTGGTGTCTAACAGATATTTCAAAACTCTATCCTACCTTGATATACTTCTGAACTTCGAGTCAAATCAAGACCAACTAAAGGAGAAGATTGAAAAAAATCTCCCAATGACTCTTTTTTACTTTGAGTTTTTTTAGAGTTATTGTCTTGAACTATAACTATTTTGTTTTTAGGTAAAATTTCTAAAAATGACATTACTTTATCAAAAATATCACTGCTTATATTTAGTTGTATGGTCTGCATATTCATCATATACC
>JALUKJ010000091.1 GCA_027056615.1 Campylobacteraceae bacterium
CTTCTTTTTTCTATTATCTCTTTAATTTACTTTAATAAGTTAGATATAGGTGGACACCCTAGTGGAAAGTTTATGGAGCTTATAGGACTTTATTTGGCACTATTTTCGCCTTTGGTATTTATCTATTTTTTCTATGCTCTCTATCGTATTTGGTTACGTGAGCAAAAAGATATTTTGTGGTACATCTCTTTTTCAGCTTTTATTCTATCTCTATTACTTTCACTAAGACAACAGGTGATTATGACCGATTTTGCTCCTTATGTTATTGTTGCTGTGGTCTTAATGATGTTAGTCTATCAACGAACAGTTCAAGTACGTCTACCTCAATTTCAAAAAACCTATAAGCTAGGATTTAAAATAGTTGTAGGTTCTCTTTTTTTAATGAGTTTTATTATTATTTTTCATCAACTATTCTTTTCTATTATAAAAGATAAGTCTAAACACTTTGCCTATCCATTTTATCAGCCATACTGGCAAGTACAGGAGTTACGAGAGATTGGAGAGAATTGTTACACTGCAAAAAATTTAAAACGACAATATCAACTAAAATATTATGGCATAGAAGCGTGTAAAGAGATTGATGTTCCTAAAATACACAAATAAGTGAAACTTCTTAAGAGTATAAGTTGCTAATATATAGATTAAATCCTGCTAATGGTAGACTTACAGCAACACAATTTAAACAAGGAGAACTCGATGGCTCAAAAAGCGATTAGAGAATATGATGGTAAAGCTATCTTTGCTAGACATTGGAACGAATATTTTGATGGCTTCCATTATGGATTCAAGTCAGTATTGGTAACCAGTGGTGACGAACTAAGAGAGAAAGCGAAAGAACATGGTTTTGAATGGTTAAATCAAGAAGCATTGGTTGCTAAGCCAGATATGCTTTTTGGTAAAAGAGGTAAAAATGACCTTGTTCTTTTTAGAACTGAAAAACCAGGAGATGTTACTTTAGAAGAGGCAGCAACATGGATTGATGAAAAACAGTCACATGATGTAACACTTTTATCAGGTCAAACAGGTCATCTATCACACTTTATTGTTGAGCCATTTACTCCTCATACACAAGAACAAGAGTATTATATCTCTGCTACAACTGTGGGTGAAGATGATGTTTTATATATGTCAGCAGAAGGTGGTATGGAAGTAGAAGAGGGATGGGATGAGAAAGTAAATGAAGTTCATATTCCTATTAATATGGTAGATGCAAATATGAAAAAAGCAGTTAAAGCGAATATCCCTGATGATATTCCTGCCCAAAATAGAGAAGCATTTGCCTCTTTTGCAATTGCATTTTTCAAATTTTATAGAGATATGAATTTTGCCTATTTAGAAATCAATCCAATTGTTATGCTTGATAATGGTGAAATGGCTATTCTTGACCTTGTTGCTCGTCTTGATGATACAGCAGGATTTATGATGGCAGAGCAGTGGGGTAATATGGAGTTCCCAACAGCATTTGGTATGGAAGACCAATCTCCAGCAGAAAAAGCAATTGCAGAAGCAGATAGTAAATCAGGTGCTTCATTAAAACTAACTATTCTTAATCCACAAGGTCGTATTTGGACTATGGTTGCAGGTGGTGGAGCATCAGTTGTATATGCTGATACTATTGCAGATTTTGCAGGTGTTAAAGATTTAGCTAACTATGGTGAGTATTCAGGTGGCCCAACTACTGGTGAGACTAAGTTTTATGCTGAAACTATCTTTGACCTTATGACAAGATATGATGACCCTAGAGGAAAAGTACTTATTATTGGTGGAGCGATTGCTAACTTTACTGATGTTGCTAAAACATTTACAGGGATTATTCAAGCATTTGAGATTTATGCAGATAAACTTAAAGCACATAAAACAGTAATTTATGTAAGACGTGGTGGACCAAACTATGAAAAAGGTCTTAAAGATATTAAAGAAGCAGCCGATAGATTAGGTCTTGACATTCATGTTTATGGACCAGAGACTCACGTTACAGATATTGTACGTATGGCATTAGAGAAGTAAGGGTAGGAGAAGTAGATGAGTAAATTATATACTAAAGATACACAAGCGATTTTTTGGAATAACAATAAAACAGCCATTCAAAGAATGTTAGATTATGACTATACTATTGGTAGAGATAAACCATCAGTTGCTGGTATTGTTGCTCCAACAAGTGGGAATAAGTTTGAAAAATTCTTTTATGGTCCAGATGAAATTATGGTACCACTTTACAAAACAACTGGTGATGCAGTAGCAGAACAACCTCAAGCAGATGTATTATTGAACTTTGGTTCATTTAGAACAGCTTATAATGTTGTTATGGAAGCAATTGCTATTGAGGGACAGTTTAAATCTATTATGGTTACAGCTGAGGGTATTCCTGAAAGATTGGCAAGAAAAATGAACCAAGCCGCACGTGATGCAGGTGTAACAGTTATTGGACCTGCAACTGTTGGTGCTATTGCTCCTGGTGCATTTAAAATTGCTAACATTGGTGGTACTATTGAAAATATTGTTAATTCGAAACTTCATAGAGCAGGTTCTTGTGGTCTTGTGACACGTTCAGGTGGACTTTTCAATGAGCTTTCTAACATTATTGCTATCAATGCTGACGGTATTGCAGAGGGTGTAGCAATTGGTGGAGACAGATTTGTTGGTTCAGTATTTATTGACAACCTTCTTAGAATGGAAGAGAATCCAGATGTAAAATATATGATTTTACTTGGTGAAGTTGGTGGTACAGAAGAGTACAAAGTAATTGAAGCTGTTAAAGATGGTAGAATTACAAAACCAATTATTGCATGGTGTATTGGTACTATTGCTAAACACTTTAGTTCAGGTGTTCAATTTGGTCATGCAGGTGCGTCAGCAAATGCCGATGCAGAGACAGCAGCATACAAAAACAAAGCAATGGCAGAGGCAGGTATCTATGTACCAGAGTCATTTAATGACCTTCCAGCAAAAATTGCAGAAGTTTACACAGACTTAAAAGAGAAAGGTGTTATTTCAGAGATTGAAGAACCAGAGCTTAAAATTGTACCAAAAGTTAGAAGACCTAAACAGTTCATCTGTACTATCTCTGATGATAGAGGAGAAGAGTGTACTTATGCAGGTTTCCCAATCTCTAGTGTTGCAACTCCAGATACAGGAAAAGGAATCGGTGATGTTATTTCACTTCTATGGTTCAAGAAACAGTATCCAAAATGGGCTACAGAGTTTATTGAGACTGTAATTAAAACAGTAGCAGACCATGGACCAGCAGTTTCAGGAGCTCACAATGCAAAAGTAACAGCAAGAGCAGGTAAGAGTGTTGTTGAAGCGTTGGTAACAGGACTTCTTACTATTGGACCTAGATTTGGTGGAGCAATTGATGGTGCTGCTAAATACTTTAAGTATGCAGATGATAACAATCTATCTCCAGCAGAATTCTTAAACTACATGAAAAAACAAGGTATTCCAATTCCTGGTATTGGTCATAGAATTAAGTCACTTAAGAACCCTGACCTTAGAGTTACAGGACTTATGAACTTTGCAGCAGACCACTTCCCTGCAACACCACTTCTTGACTATGCAAAAACAGTTGAAGCATTGACTACAAGTAAGAAAGAGAATTTGATTCTTAATGTTGATGGTACTATTGGTATTCTTATGGTAGATATGTGGAGAGCTTTAGGTTACTCTGAAGAGGAAATCAATGAGTTTATCGAGAGTGGTACACTTAATGCATTCTTCATTGTTGGTCGTTCAATTGGATTTATCGGTCATGTACTTGATGAGAAACGTCTTGCAATGCCTATGTATCGTCACCCTATGGATGATATTTTGTATGATGTTCAGGAAGCTGAAAAAATATAAAACTTTAAATTTTAATTCAAATAATTAAAATCTTCTTAAACCTATGGTATAATTTTAAAAATTAAATTATACCAAGGTTCTTCTTTTGAAAAAAAAATCTGCATTTACTATGATTGAACTTGTTTTTGTTATTGTTATTTTAGGTATCTTAGCTTCTTTGGCTATGGGACGAATGGATAGAGATTTAAAGCAAGAGGCTGCTACTACAATTCTTTCTCATATACGTTTGGCACAACAGTTGGCTTTGAGGGATAATAAGCATCGGAGTGACAATGATGCTAGATGGCAAACTGCTTATTGGCAATTTGCTATGAAAAAATGTGGTGATGATATAGCATATATAGTAGCATCAGATAATAGTTTAGGAGGAGGAGTTAATGGTATTGGAAAAAAAGAATCAGCAATCAATCCTATAGATGGAAAATATATATTTTCAAAAGACTGTTCAACTCTTGATATAGATGAAACACCTTCTGTATTATTGACAAAAAAATTTGGTATTACAAATAGCAATGTTGTCACATCAGGTGGATGTGATAGAAAGCAGATACTTTTTGATTATTTAGGTCGTCCTCATTCTAAAAATACTAATTATGCTAGTTCTACTAATAGTAATTTAACATATTTTGATGATATTATGCAAGAAGATTGTAATTTAACTTTTACTATGTCAACAGATGAAGATAATGATGGTATTAATGATAGTTTTATTATTACAGTAGAAAAAGAAACAGGACATGCTTTTATTGTAGGTCAAGAAGCATTATAATGATTAATAGAAGCTAAAATCAATTAAAAATGTATCAAAAATAAAATAATTCAATTTTTTTAAAAAACTTTTGCAAAACCCTTGACATCTTAATCCAATTTCTCTATAATACGCGTCCAAGAACAATGGGGACGACTTAGAGTTTAAGTCAGAAAGAAACCAAAGTTTTTAAGTGGTCTTTAACAACTAAATATAAG
>JALUKJ010000092.1 GCA_027056615.1 Campylobacteraceae bacterium
ATCGTCCTTAGGTTCACAGATGCTCTAACATCAACTTAAAGAGCCTACACAGAGCTTGGAACTGGAGAAGCATTCCAAGGTGTGATAACACTGTTATCGTAGTTGGCTATTTCTAGCTACTGAGTCTGGTCAATCAAGCCTCTTCCATAACCTTTAAGGTTTGGGAGAGGTTATTGACTATTCTTATACCTTTGTAACTATCTACAATCAAAAAGAATCATAACGAAAAAGATTATATTTTATTCTAAAATATCATAACTAAATTTAAAAAATCTCAAATAAAATCTTTTTAGTTTCTCTTCTCATCTCTAAAGACAACTCTTCTTTATTAGAAAATATAAAAAATGGTACTGAGTTTGCCATTGAAGTCTTTAATCTTTTTCGTAATGTAGATATTTCATCTATCAGTAACGTTTTTTTGCCATCATAGAGTAAAAAGTTTTTATCTATGCCAATTGACATAGAAACAATACTATAACTATAAAATTCATCATCTTTTCCATACACTTCAATCAGTTTCTCTAAACGTTGTTCTAATTTCTCTCGTTGCTCTTTTGAAATAGAACCAAACTTCTCTCTAAATTTAAAACGCTCATCCGTACTAAGTCCTAAAATATTATAAAACTCTGAAAGATTTTTCCAATTGGCATTAAAAAGATGTTTTCCAAAGAGTATATCTTCAAAGGCTGACAAATAGTAACGTTCTTTGTATGTAAGACTAAGTTGATACTTTATCTTAAAATACTCTTTTTTAAAAAGTGAAATTAGCCAATTCTCATCAAGTTGAGAGATAATATCTAACTGTTTTTCAGGACTCTTCTCACTAGCAAACTTCCACAACATAGCTACTGTTTCATAAACCTTTTTCTCTTTTGGAGCAATGGTTAAAAACTCCTTTGCCAAAAAAGTAATAACTTTTTCAAGTAAGGTATCTAAACGACTAATCTGATGGGTAAAAAAGACCTTTTTATAGAGATTAAAACGACTCTCTAATAGATGTTCTATATCATATAAACCTGATGTTAAAAAACAGAGTTTAAATGCTTTCTTCTCTTCTACCAAAATTGCCTCACGTGTAATACGTAAAAAGTCCGAGGAGGTAGAGATATAGCCACTCGCCAAAAGGTCACGATTAATATAGTCAATACGGTCAGCATCAACGGTTGAACTAATATAATAGTGCAAAGTTTTATAGTCAAAACCATATCGTGCAACCTCATCAAAAATATCTTTAACTAATATGTAGTAAAGTTTCACCAAAGCTTTATAGGTGTTACTCTGTTCAGAGACTTCATAGTTAAATAACATATTAAGATATGCATAACCAATGCTCTCATGAAGCACCATCTCACCCGAATTAGTCAAATTAGAATAGAACTCTAAAAACCTTTTCTGCTCTTTGTTTGGCTTTTTTACTTTAGAAATTGAATCATAAAGTCGTTTAAGAGCATACTCTGTTTGATGAGAAAAAGGTAGATGCCCTACATCGTGTAGTAATCCTACTAAACGTAATGCTTGAAGTAAAATGAGATAGGTTGTACTCTCTTTCTCCTCTAATGCCAAAGAGAAACTAAGTAACATCTTATCTTCTATCTTTAAGCTCTTTAAATCTATCTCTAACTTATGCTCTTTAATAATTTTTTTAATAGAGTTCCTTGCCTCTTTTAAAAATTTGCTACGACTCTTAGATGAAGCGTTGATAAGTGAATTTTTAAACATATATGAAGCCACATGCATTGTTCCTAACGAATGAATATAACGCTTAGTTGTAATCGATGGAAAAGCAAAGTATGCCAAAGCATTTTGAGAGACAAAAAGCAGACGGTTTACTATCTTACTTTGTAAAAACTTCTCTTCTAATCCCGAGTAGGGTATGTGTCCATAGACGGTGTCATTTACTATTTTATTTGTTTGCATAAAGGTATTATAACTAAATCTGTTTACTATTTTATTATATTTTTCTTTTAGCTAAATAGTTACAAATTATATCTAAAAACCCCCAATATTTAGTACTTTAACGTAGTAATCCATTTAAAAATCTGATACAATAAAAAATACAAAAAAAGGAATATAAATAATGTTAAAAGAAAAACCAAAAGAGATTATTAAAGAAAAAATAGAAGAAGAGCTAAAACATTTGGAGATAGAGATTAAAAGTCTTATTGAACAAGCTCAACCAATAACCCCTGACTGTACCCTTGATGATTTAGGAAGAACAGAAGCAATGACAGAAGTTATGGTTCATGGTAAAATTTTAGAACAAGCAAAACTAAAGCGTACTAGACTAAGAAATGCTCTATCTCGTATAGATGACGATATGTTTGGTATATGTGTTGAGTGTGGAGAACCTATTAATATAGAGCGTATTATGGTAAGACCTGAGAGCATACGTTGTGTAAAATGTGCTGATTAAGGCAACAACAGCTATAATTTCATTAATATTTTTAGAAAATAAAAGGATTATTTATGGGTAGAGCGTTTGAATACCGTAAAGCAGCAAAAATGAAACGATGGGGAACTATGTCTAAAGTTTTCCCAAAACTTGGAAAAATCATCACCATGGCAGCCAAAGCAGGAAGCCCTGACCCAGATATGAACCCTAGACTTCGTACAGCTATCTTAACAGCAAAAGCCCAAAATATGCCTAAACACAATATTGAAGCAGCAATTAAAAGGGCTTCAGGAAAAGATGCTGTAGATATTAAAGAGATACACTATGAAGCTAAAGGTCCTTATGGAACACAATTTATTATTGATTGTGCAACAGATAATGGAACTCGTACCGTTGCCAATGTAAAAGCAGCTCTTGTACGAAACCAAGCAGAGATGTTAACAGCAGGTTCTCTTAACTTTATGTTTACACGAAAGTCGGTCTTTACTTTTGACAAAACAGATGATATGGATATTGAAGAGTTAGAACTCGAACTCATAGATGCTGGTCTTGAAGAGATTGAAGAGGATGTTGAACCACAAGAGAATGGTGAAGATAAAGCAATTGTTCGTGTCTATGGTGATTTTGCTTCTTTTGGTGACTTAAGTAAAGCACTAGAAGAGATGGGAATAGAAGTAACTAAAGGCGAACATCAATATATTGCCAATATGCCAATTGACCTAACCGATGAACAGATGGAAGAAGTTGATGTTCTTATTGACCGTTTAGAAGAAGATGAAGATGTTCAAGCTGTTTATACAAATATAAACTAATTTTTTAGATAAGGAATAGCCTAAGACTACTTCTTATCTTATTTTTTTTTATCCTCTAATTTTTTCCGTCTATCTCTATCTGCTTTTTTAGCATCACGCTTTTTCTTTTGAGCTAAATATGTAAACTTACGTTTTTTATCGTAGTCAATATATCCTTTTTTCTCTCGTAGACTCTTTTTAACAGGACGTTTTTGCCGTGGTTGTCTATCTGTTAACTCAAAACCCTCATAAATCTCTCGTTTAACATTCATACGTAAATCTTTTTCTATTTTTGAAAAAGCATTATAGTCGTTAATAGTCAATAGAGAAATAACAGCCCCTTTATGATTTGCTCGACCTGTTCGCCCTCCTCTATGAGTATATTCATCTGTTTTTTCAGGAATATCATAGTTTAAGACAAAAGGAAGCTCTTGAATATCCACCCCACGAGCTGCAATATCAGTCGCTACTAAAACTTGTGTCTTTTCTGCTTTTAACAAAGCCAATGCCTTAGCTCTCTCTCCTCTAGTTCTATCTCCATGGATAATAGCTGTACGAATCTTTTTAGATTTTAGATACTCAAAAAGTTTATTGGCACTATCTTTGGTATTAGTAAAGATGAGCAGTCGTTTAATACCCATGTCATTAATTAATTGAACAACCAATTCATCTTTTCTTTTTTTATCAACTTTATAAGCTCTATGGGCAATAACATTTACTAAATCACGACGATTACTCACCTCTACAATAGCAGGTTCTCGTAAAAACTCTTTAGCCAAACG
This sequence comes from Campylobacteraceae bacterium, assembly GCA_027056615.1. Taxonomy (GTDB): domain Bacteria; phylum Campylobacterota; class Campylobacteria; order Campylobacterales; family Sulfurovaceae; genus UBA1140. The sequence continues at coordinate 3,966 of JALUKJ010000092.1, forward strand.
TTTAATATTTTGCGAAATAGTTGCTGAGAACATCATAATTTGTCTGGGCTTTCCACACTCTTTTAAAATTACTTTTATCTCATTTACAAAGCCTAACTCTAACATAGTATCTGCTTCATCAAGTACAATGGTATTAACATTGCTAAGATTGACTTTACCATCTCGAATAAAGTCTTGTAGTCGCCCAGGAGTTGCAACCACAATGTCTGCTCCTTTTTTAAGCCGTTCAATCTGAATGCTTTTAGGAGTCCCTCCTTGTACCTTTGCGACTCGTAAGTCTAAATGTTTTCCAAACTCCATAAAAGTTCGTGTTACTTGGTCACAAAGTTCAATGGTTGGAACAATGACCAAGCCACGGATAACTTTGTTCTCCTCTTTAACAATTTTTTGCAGTTTATTTAATATAGGAAGAACATAAGCAACTGTTTTTCCTGTACCAGATTTAGAAGCACCTATAATATCTAAGCCCCTCATAGCAATAGGAATTACCTTGTTTTGAATGGCTGTAGCATTTTCAAAAGTAATGGGTTTAATAATATTGGGATGTAGATTAAATTTTTGAAAAGCGTTGATGTGAAATCCTTAGTATATGTAAATCCGTAGTGAAATTATATCAGAAAGTAGAGAAAGTTATTCTCGTTCCCAAGCTCCAGCTTGGGAATGCATATTGGAATAACAACTCTTTTAAAAATTTGTACTCTAATATTGGGTTACGAAGCTGGAGCTTCGTAACCAGAGTAACATAAAAAGCTAAGGATTAGTGACAACCACAACCTGTACCACAAGAATCAGCAGCTCCACCAACAACTCCTGATGTAATTTCATCAGCAGTTGCTTCTCTTACTGACTCAACTTTTACAGAGAACATTAAGTCTTTACCTGCTAATGGATGATTAAAGTCAATTGTTACATCTTTATCTGTAAATGATTTAACAGTTACTTGAACTGTTTGACCATCTTCACCTTGTCCATAAAGAGTAAGTCCCTCTTTAAGCTCAACACCTTCAAATTGTTCTATTGGCAATACTTGAACAGCTTCATTGTTATATTCACCATAAGCTTCACTAGAAGGGATAAGAAAATCACCCTCTTCAGCTTTTTTCATACCACAAAGTGCTTTTTCAAGACCTGGAATAATTTGACCTTTACCCATAATAAACTCTAATGGTTGTGACCCTTTGTTACTGTCAACAATATCTGCTGAACCTGCTTCTTTTACTTCGTATTCAATACCTACAACACAATCTGTATCTGTAATTGTCATAGAATCTCCTAATTATATATTTTGTGCAACATCATATCGAAGCAAACTTATTAAACACTTATAATTAGAAATAGTTAAAGCCGTTTTCGTGCTATTTTAGCTGACCTTGTATTAGGATAGTTGTCAATAACATATTGATAAAACCCTTTTGCTTGTGCTTTTTGACCTGTTTTTCCTAAAGAGATTGCTGTATGAAGATATAGAACAGACATATAACTTGCTTTATCATAAAGAGATGCACTCTGCTTATAATAAGCAATCGCATCACTGTAGTTATGAGTATAATAGGCTATTTCACCTAAATAGTAGTTTGATGAAGCAGGTTTATAGTTACGAGCCAATACCTCTTCAAACTTCTCTTTTGAAGCACTATAACTTCGTTTTGAAAAAAGTTGAACACCTTTTCTGTAAATATCAGCAGAGTTACTCTCTACAGGAGAACCAAGATTAGAGTTACTTAATGAACTCGTCACTGGTCTACTTCCTGCTAACATCTTTTTTACCTCATCCTTTGTGACATAACTATTATTAATTGTGTCTACAGTTTGACTTAGTTGAAGTAATAAAGAGTATGTTTCATTATTATCAGAGTTATTTGAGACATTACTATTAACTACTTCTAATTTCTCTTTTAATTCTGTAATTTCTCTATTTTGACCTTCTATAATACTGGTAAGACCATCTATTTTTCGTTGTTGTTCATTAAGTTTATTAAAAAGTCTCTGCATATTTTTTTTATTATCTAAAATAGCTTTTTCTGTTTGGGTTAAACCATAAGGAGAGGCACTATTTATATCTCCTGCCCCATACACCGAAGGTTCATAAGCATACAGAGTTGAAGCTAAGACAACAACTGACATTAAAATTTTTGTATGTATATTCATATTTAACTCTTTAAAATTATTATTGAATTATTTTAAATTCAACTCTTCTATTTTTAGCATAACATTCAGAAGAAGTACTAGTTGTACATGCAGGTGAGCTTTCACCCATACTAACTAGAATCATTTGATTAGGATTTAATCCATTAGATTGTAAAGCATCTTTTGCTGCTTTTGCTCGTCTTAGACCCAATGCATAATTATACTCATCTGTACCTGTAGCATCACAATGACCTTCAATTTTAACTTTTTCACCTGAGGAGAGTCTATTTTTTAAAATTTTAGCATCTTGTGTTACAGTACCAAGTTGGTCAGGAGTAATATTATATTGGTCAACATCAAAATAGAGTTTTTGAAGTCCACCACCTGTAGCATACATATCTTCATCTACACCATAACCACTATTGCCATATTGACCATTTCCACTTCCATAAGGGTCAACATTTTGATAAACTTCTGTTCCTGAAGGAGATACATCTGTTCCATTTTGATAGACATCAGTTCCATTTCCAAGAGGAACAGTAGTCGTGCTATCAATAGTATTAAGTTTTTTTTGAACACATCCTGTCATAATCAACATTAATATTGTAATAGTTAGTAGTAGCTTTTTTTTCATTTATCTTCCTTGTAGTAAATTTACCAATCAATAGATTGAATTTTTCCACTTTGCATTGAGAAAAGTGCACTCTGCTTTGTCGCCAAATTCATATAACCTATCGAATTTCTTCCACCATTTTGCTTAATGTATAAAATCACCTTCCCATTAGTAGAGAAACGTGGTAAAACATTCCGTCCATTAGAAGTTAGAGGTCTTACATAAGAGCTATTTATTGAACCTAAATAGATATTTGTGGAACCACCCTCTTTTACAGAATAGAGTATATTTTGCCCAAAAGCATCACAAGAACTATTGTTGTTTCCATAATGAGCAACTAAAGAGACTGAACGTGAACCAATTGATTTAAGATAAATATTTGCTCGTCCAATTCGGTTAGATACAAAAACTATTTGACTCTCATCCCCAATATACTTTCCATTAACATCAATACCTGAAAATGTTGTTAAACGCTTTTTTGAACCATTAAGAACATTTAATTCATAAATATCTGGTTGACCATTAGGTGCCATAGTCAAAAGTACTCTAGTTCCATCAGCACTTACATCTGAAGCAACTAACATACCTTGTGAAGCAATAATTTTTTTACGAGAACCACTACTCATATCTACCTTATAAAGTGTTGGAATTAAATTATTATAAGAGGTATAATAGAAAGCACTCTGATTGGGATTTGCCCATTTTGGAAAAAGATTAAGTCCTCCACGTAAAATAACAGAAGCAAAATTTAAAGTATAATCAGCAATCCAAATTTCACTTCTACTTGAACCTACATATTTGGAAAAGAGAATATTACGCTTCATCCAAGAGATATCATCATATCCTAATACTTTATTTATCTCCACAATTCCATTATGAGATAAAAAAGGATAACGTGACATATCATTAACAGAGTAGTTATTTTGATAGACCATTAAACCATCTGCTACTCTAATAAGTTTCAGATTGAGTGTTGTACCAGTTGTACCATATCGGTATCTTAATACATATTCTCTATCATGTAAATCAATTGGTACCATAGGGTCATTAAAGTCTCCTCGCCTTAACTGCTTATCAACCATAAAATGCCCACTCATCTGTAAATCATTTACTAAAATTTTAAACATTTTAGAGTGATTTACCGTACTGCCTGCTGTTGCTGTATCTTCAATCAAAGATAGTGTTGCTTTAGAAGAAACATCTTTTTCAATATCTAACACAGCATCAAAAGAGAAAAGTTTTATTGTTAGAAAGAAAAACAATAGATATCTCATACTTATCCTTTTTTTTAATTTAATTTCTAATTATCTTATATTATTGTATTATAATTGTGCTAAATTTATCCTCAATGTACCCTAAATCTAACTTGAATAGAGTACGGTGTACTCTTTTTATGTCTACCAAGCCCTATTCTATTTAAAGTATCAAGATAACGTGTTAGACTTGTTCTCATACTACCACTAACACCTGAAGTAGTATATCTAAATTTTCCACTGTTATATATAGTAAGATTAACAGTCACAAATTGACCTTTCATACCTACAGGGTTCCAGTTATTCATGTGTCTTTTTACTCTTGCAATATAAGCATTTTCAATTCCCTTATCTCTGTTGGCATTAGAGAGGTGACCACTTTGATGAGTTGCTTTAATTCTATCTGTTATAGACATATTATGCTTAATAGAATTTGGTTCTTTAGCAGGTCTTGAATGCTTCGTTGGTTGAATATGTTTAGGTACCTTTTTTACAGGTCTTTTAGTACTAACTGATGAAAATAGGTCTTTAGCTGTTTTTTTAGGTACTTTTTTTATAGGATTTTTTTTCTTTGGTATCTTTTTTTTCGGTCTCTTAACAATAACCTTTTTTACCTTTTTAGGCGTAACTTTTTTTGGTATCTTCTTTTTTGGAGCTATTTTTTTAGGCACAACTTTTTTAGGAATAGTTTTTTTCGGAATAACTTTTTTGGGTTTTGGTTTAGGAATAGGTTTAGTAGCTCTTTTTATTTTTTTATGTGTAATTTTTTTAGGAGTATTCTTCTTAACAATATGCTTTTTAATATGAGGAATAATTTTATGTATAGGTACAGGATTTTTAGATATTGATTTTTTTGAACTTTTATTAAAAACTGTTTTATTACTATTGACAAGCGTCACTGTAACTCTACCAGAATTTTTCTCAACATAATTTTTAGCTTTTACTTTATGAATATTATAAAAAAATAGCACCATAAAGATGATACTTAAATAGATAGCTAAAGCTACAAAACCTGAAAGTATCTTTCCACGATTCATATATTTCCCTTTTTCAATTCTTTCAACCCTAACTATAACATTAATTAGTGTAATAAAAGCATAAGATAGTTTATCCAAAAAAGTTATAAATGTTACAATGTAAATATAATATTTACCTATTTAATCTCAATTTAAATTAACTATCTCTATAATGTATAAATAAAAATTTTCCAAAGGAATAAAATGAAGTTATTAAAAGGTATTTTTACCATTATTGGTTTTCTTGTAGTTGCAGGACTACTTTTTGTAGGAGTTAAGTATGGTTCAAGTTTAGGTAAAATGGATGGTCAAGCACTTGGTCTATACATGAATATGGCAGATAAAGTTCTTACAACAGGTGACCCTGCTAAGGGTATGATAATTAAAAGAAAACTAATTATCCCAGAAGATACAACCAAAGAGGAAGCAATTGAAAATGCTAAAGAGATTATGGATGAGATTGCTGACGAGCATGGACTTGCAAAAGTAGATGAAAAAACTATGCCTCGTGATGGTAAGTTTATGAAAGATGGTGGACTCTATACACATATCCGTTCATACTGTTCTCCAAGTATTGCTGATATTTTCCTCTCTTACTCTGGTGAATTTGTAGGGTTTATGCCATGTAGAGTTGGTATTGTAGAAGATAAAAATGGTGATATTTGGCTATATACAATGGATCTAGATATGATGATTCATGGTGGACATGTACTTCCTCCAAAACTTCTTGAGTATGCAAATACAGTAAAAGAAGCAATGGAACAGATGATTGAAAAAGGTGCAGCAGGAGAAGAGTAATCTTGCTTCTATATATCCCATCTCTTGATGGGATATCTTAATAATCTCTCAACACTTATTGTAATTTTAACCTAAATTATAAGAGTAGCTTAAATCAACAAATAAGCAAACTCATCAACCCACTCTTCCCAAATAGTTGAATTCTCAACATTTATTTTGTTTTGTTGCATATCTTTAACAAGCATAACCGAAAACTCTTTTGGTAGTGTTAAAGAGAATTTTATGGCGTTATCTATCTTCTCTTTAGTAGAGTCTTGTTTTATATTACTTATTACACCTGATATAAGTGCAAATAACACTTGACTCTCATGCTCTATTTCTATCTCTTCACCCTTTAAAAGTTTATCTATATTTGGTAATCGGTTCATTACTTTTCTAAAGCTCATAAAAGCTGTAGCACTCTCATTTCCAACTGCTCCTGATACTATCTCCATTAAAAGTTCATCATCTACATGTGAACTTAAAACTCTATGAACATACTCCCAAGAGCGAGGTGTAGGAAACGATTTCTCATTTTTAGATGGGTCAAATTCAAAAAGTTTACTCTGGTCATAGTGTAAAAAAGCAATAATAGAACTGTTAATACCATGACCATAAGCCCACCCTTTCCAATCTTCAAAGCTCACTTCCATATTTAGGTGAACAAAACGGTTTGCCAAAGGTGGCGGCATTCGGTAGACTACACCTCTGTCACTCTCATTGTTACCAGCTGCTACTATGCTCCACCCTTTAGGTAATTCATACTCCCCTACTTTTCTGTCAAGTACCAACTGATAAGCAGAAGCCTGAACCGATGGTGGAGCTGTGTTAATTTCATCTAAAAATAGAACCCCTTTTGAGCTTTTATCTTTTGGTAAAAAACTAGGACTAGCCCAAACAGCCTCATTATGCTCTTGGTCAAAAAAAGGAATCCCTTTTAAATCGGTTGGGTCAAGTAAAGAGAGTCTCAAATCGACAAACTCTAACCCTTTATCTAATGCAATTTGCTTTACTATTGATGACTTCCCAATACCAGGGCTACCCCAAACAAAAACAGGTATCTTTCCCTCAATTAAACTACTTAAACTTCTACTTAATGCTTCTGCTCTCATACATACTCCCCAACATACTTTTTTATGATTATATATTTATTTCAATGTGAAAAGTTTTTTATAGTACCAAAATATCTTTCAATTCCATCAAAAGGATGTGTGCCACCCTCCTCTACTATACTCTTAGCATTAGGTAATTTACCTAATGCCTCTCTATAGTCTAAAATATCATCACCTCTCTGTAATAATAAAAGGTATTTTCCATTTTGAACCTCATTTACCCTATAATTCAACAACATATCAACATGACTTTCACTCCATTCAAAATGTGTATTGTCATAATAGTTTTTTACCATACCATCTAATGATAACATACGTCTCAAAGTATTAGGAGAATCAATAGCAGGGTTAATAAGTACAGATTTTAGTCCATACTTCTCTGCTAAATAGATGCTATAAAATCCACCCAAAGAAGAGCCAATAAGCATTACCTCATCATCATAAGATTCAATCAACTGTTCAAGTGTATCTATTGCTAATTCAGGTACATAAGATAGAGAGGGAGAAATAAAAGGTATATTTTCACTTTTAAAATACTCTTTAAAGAGTAGAGCTTTTCCACCTTTGCCTGAACTTCCAAAACCATGTATATAAATTATCATTTTATACCCTTATTTTTGTAGGCTAAGCTAAAAAATCTTCTTAAAATAGGATTCTCTTTCTCTTTTCCATATTTAGCATAATGCAATTCATAGATATTTGAGGCAATCAACTCTATCTCTTCCAAGCTCTCCTTCGTACAAGCAAAGAGGATTTTGTCACCAACTTGTAGGTTGATATTAATTGGTAAGAGTATCTCTTCTCCATCTCTATAGAGTAGTAGAGGTAAAGCATGATTACGCTTTTCTCTATTTTCTAAGGAACACAAAAGAACATCTATCTCAATTTCTTCTCCTTTTAATAACTCATGGTAAAGAGCATAAGTAGTATTTTCTTTAACATCTATCCTTTTTAAAAGAGGATTAACATCTACTTGATTTTTTAATAGATTAATAAGAGATTTTGTCCAATTCTCTTTTTGTCTTAGTATTAATTTTAAAAAACGATGTTTTAGAGGGTTTGCAAGTGCCATTGAGGCTTTGTTAATATAAATCTGCTCAATTACAAAAAGCCAATCTATATTGGCAGCTTGAAAAACACTCACCTCTTGCATAGTATTCTCTCTAGCAATAATATATATGTCAGGGTTAAGTTTTTTTGCTGTAATGACTATAGAGAGGTTATCAATATCATTATTTGTACCTACAATTAAACCTGCTGACTCTTTAATACCAACATCAAGAAGTATATCTTTGTCATCAGGATTAGCACGTATAAAACTCCCATCTTCTATCATCGTATGATGTGCCAAACGTTTTGCATCAATAAAAACATGTTCAATTCCATATTTATTAAACTTTGTTTGTAAGGCTTTTCCAAAACGCCCATAACCACAAATAAGATATTTACCAGCTGGTAGATAGAGGGGCTTTTCACTTAAATCACTATTGCCATAAATCCAATTTTCAAGCACAAGAGTATGAGGTGAGCGTAAAGCAACATCAACCCTTTTTGCAAATACTTCAAATGGATTAATAACCTTAGCAATGTCAGTATCTAAAATACTTTTTGAAATTTCATCATTGGTTGATTTCGCAATCACTTTAACATTTGGATTTAGAAATTTAGTCAAAATTGAGATACGAAAGTTATGCTCTTCATTATCAAAAAGTGCAATAATACCCTTACAGTTACTTCGTAAAATCCCTGCATCATGTAGTGTTTCAGTTAGAAGTGCATTCCCTACCATAACAGGAACATCATGCTTCATCTCCTCTAACATAAAAAAGTTTATCTTATCTTCATCATCATCAATAAGTACTACTTCTATATTTGCTGTGTGTAATTTCTTAATAATTTCAGCATTAACATGAGTATAGCCCAATACAATAACAAAATCATCTTCTATGGCTTGAACATTTTTCCTAAAGCGATTTCGCATTACTTCAAACTTAAGGGTTTTGTCAGTTACAGCAGAGACTAAAGCCCCCAAACCATAAAACCACCCTACAACAGTTATATAGATACAAAAAGAGACCCAAAGTTTCTGCTCATAGGTAAAGGCATAGGGAGATTCACCAAAACCAATAGTTGAAGCCATGTAAGAGACAAAATAGAAAGCATCAAAAAAACTAAGATGATATACATTGCCTTTGTCGTCCATACCTGGAATGAGAACCATCCCCAACATGGCAACCGAATAGGTAACAATAATAACAAGAAGAGGTGTTCTTAACTTCTGTAAAATAATCCAAAGTGCATTATTATTCACTAGATTACCTTTTTGACTTTAATGTTTCACCTATATAGAGTATAACAGAGGTAATATTAGCCAACAACGCACCACCTGAAAGAGAGATAATTGCCGCAAAAGCTTCAACATCTACAATGGAAAGGTACTCTGTAACTGTCCAAACAGTTACAGCAGCGATGAGTTGTATATCAGCTACCAAACTTGTAGCCAAGAGTACAGCACCTAACTGTGTTTTATCACCAATCTTTAAAATAGTAGATATAAGACTAACAACCAATGCCATAAAGAGTTCATAAACACTATGCAGTTCAGGGTTATCTATATCCCCATAAAAAAACCCAAAATTAATAGTCATTGCTAAAATAAAGAAAAAACCTGAGATTACCTTGTCTAAATTCATTTAATTGTCCTCGTTGAAATAAGTTTAAAATTATAGCATAATGTTTTAGTCTTTTTTCATAACCATAAGATAAACATAAGGAATAACAATCAAAGTCAAAATAGCCGAACTAACAACCCCACCAATCATCGGTGCAACAATACGTTGCATCACCTCACTTCCAACTCCACTAATATACATAATTGGTAACAATCCACCCAAAATAGCAAAAACCGTCATAAGTTTAGGACGTACTCTTAAAACTGCTCCCTTTTGTTTTTTAGAATATTATATCTTTGATTATTGAAACTAAGGATAAGTTGTTGAGTTTATTTCTAAATTTTAAAATCAAATCTCTAATAAAAGGGTTAATTAACTGCTACAATATATCTATTATTTCCTATAAAATTATGATATAATATCATTATGTATTCAATAGGAAAATTTGCAAAAAT
>JALUKJ010000093.1 GCA_027056615.1 Campylobacteraceae bacterium
AAGAGAGGAGGGTGAGAGCCTTAATGATGTTTTAAAGATGCTTGTTGAGACTGGTATGTTTGATATGAAAGAGGGTAAAAAAGTTCTTCAAGAGCTTAAAGATGCTAAATATATTGTGGGTGAAAACCTCTCTATGACTGGGGTTATAGAAGCTGACAAAGCCGAAAAAGAGTTTAAGCAGTAGGTTCGATTTCATCGAACGCCAAAACCAAACACGAAAAATAAAATGATATTTTTGGAAATTAAAATTTTAATAAAATGTTCGATAAAATCGAACCTACGGTATTTAAGTTTGGTAACAACAAGGAATAAATTATGCGAATAGATAAATGGTTAGCATCCGTCAATGTAGTAAAACGCCGAACCATCGCTTCGGATATGGTCAAGAGTGGTGTAGTCTACCTCAACGGATTACAAGCCAAAGCAAGTAAAAATGTAGCCATTGGTGACAAAATCACCATAGAGTATCTTAAAGGGGCTAAAGAGTATGAAGTTTTGCAGATTCCTACTACAAAGACCATTCCTAAGAGTAAAAAAGATGAGTATGTAAAAGAGCTATCATGACAACAAAAGAACAATTTGAAAAACTATTTAACAATGAACTAAGCACCGATGAGGCACGTCAATTTTTGATTGATTTGTATGAAAAGGGTGAAACAGCCCAAGAGATTGCCATTGCAGCATCGGTGATGCGTGAACACTCTGTTAAACTTCCTATGAGTGATGAGCTTAGAGAGAAAGCGATAGATGTGGTAGGAACTGGTGGTGATAATAGTGGTAGTTTTAATATCTCTACAACTGTGGCACTTCTTTTGTCTGCTATGGGTAAAACGGTAGCTAAACATGGAAACCGAAGTATTACCTCTAAGTCAGGTTCTGCTGATTTGTTGGAGGCGTTGGGTATTAATCTGAACCTTAGCCCTGAACAACAAGTTGAGATGTTAGAGAAGACAGGGTTTTGTTTTATCTTTGCTGTGAATCATCACCCTGCTATGAAGCATATTATGCCAATTAGAAAATCAATAGAGCATCGTACTATTTTTAACCTTTTAGGACCTTTGACTAACCCTGCTGGAGCTAAAAAGTATCTTTTAGGAGTTTTTCATCCTGAATATATTGAGCGTATGGCAAATGCATTGCTTGAACTAGACATTACTCGTGCATTTGTTGTAAGTTCTAACGATGGAATGGATGAGATTGCTTTAGCAACTACTACTCCATTTGCTTATGTAGAGGGTGGTAAAATTTCAACAGGTCTTATTAAGCCTACAGACTTTGGTTTTAGAATGGCAGGAAAAGGCGAAATCTTAGGAGGAACAGCTCTTGAGAATTCTCTGATTACTCGTGAGATTTTTGCAGGTGTTGAGAAAGATGCTAAGTTAGACATTGTTCTTTTAAATACTGCTTTTGCTCTGTTTGTTGATGGTAGTGTTAGAGATATGCAAGAGGCTTTGGATATGGTTCGTGAGTGTATTAGCTCTGGTCAGGCTACTCGGCATTTAGAAAAAATAGTTGAAGTATCGAACAGTTTTAAAGCATAATATGAAACAAATCACAGCCTCACTAAATGAAATAAACAGAGTTGTTACATACCTAAACGAGCTTTTACCAAGCTCTGCCATTGTCTTTTTAACAGGAAACCTTGCCTCAGGAAAAACCACTTTAACCAAAGCCATAGCTAAAGCCAAAGGAATTCAGAGTGAAGTAACCTCTCCTACCTTTTCACTTCAACAGTGTTATGATAAAAATCTGTTTCATTATGACCTCTATAGAATAGAAAACGATGAGTTTATGGAGCTTGGGCTGTTTGAAGAGTTTGACAAAGAGGGGTGGCACATGGTAGAATGGGGTGATGAATCGCTTAAGAGCTTTTTACTTGGTGCTGGTTATGATGTTTTTACTGTGACCATTGAGCCTTTTGAAGAGAAAAGAATATATAGGATTGAAAAAAACTGATGCATACTCTACATACCCTTGAAGCTAAACACCTCTCTAAAACCATTAAAAAGACAACTATTGTTCATGATGTCTCTGTTAAAGTCTCTTCTCGTGAGATTGTTGGACTTCTTGGTCCAAATGGAGCAGGAAAAACAACCTCTTTTTATATGATATGTGGATTGACCGATGCAACGTCAGGTTCTGTTTTTATAGATAGTGATGAGGTTACTAAAATGCCTTTAAGTACTCGTGCAAAATTGGGTATTGGGTATCTTCCACAAGAGGCTAGTGTCTTTAAAGACCTTACAGTTGAAGATAATCTTTTTATGGCTGCCGAGGCTATGAAACTTAACTATAAAGTAGCTTCTAAACGCATAGAGAATCTTTTAAACCTCTTCAATATAGAGCCCATTCGTAAACGGTATGGTATTCAACTCTCAGGAGGAGAGAGACGGCGTGTTGAGATTGCTCGTGCTTTGGTGGCTGAGCCAAAATTTTTACTTCTTGATGAACCATTTGCAGGGGTTGACCCTATTGCGGTTGAGGATATTCAGGGGATTATTAGAGAGCTTATTAAGCTTAATATGGGGGTACTTATTACTGACCATAATGTTCGTGAGACTTTGGGTATTTGTGACCGTGCTTATGTTATGCGTTCAGGTGAGATGTTAGCAAGTGGAACAAGTGAAGAGATTAAAAAAGACCCTAATGTTATTAAGTACTACTTGGGAGAGAACTTTCACTTTTAAATAGTTCTGGTGTAAACACGCCGATTCCGAAAAATAAATATTCCATATATGGAACAAATGGCTTCAGCCTCGTTATTGAGTGTCACTAAAATACTCAAATATTCTATTATGTTTCTCTCTTTGATAATTAATCTCTTATTATCATAACCATAACGAAAAGCTAAGCCTTTCTAAGCTATAATCCACCAAATTATTTTGTAACATAGGATGGATATATGGAAGGTGTATGGACTTTATTAGGTGCTTTTACGGGGCACGGAACAGCTATGGTTATAGCACACTTAATCTTGGTAGCAGGGCTTATTTTACTTATTGCTAAATATGCAACATCAACACTAAGAGCAGTACCAACAGGAACTCAAAACTTTATGGAAGCCTTTATTGAAGGTGCAATCTCTATGGGTAAAGATACTATTGGTGAAGAGAAAGCAAGAGAATATCTACCACTTGTCTTAACAGTTGGACTTTTTGTTTTAATCTCAAATGTTATTGGTATTATTCCTGGTTTTGAGTCTCCAACTTCAAATATTAACGTTACTTTACCATTGGCACTTGTAGTGTTTATCTACTACAACTACGAAGGTATTAGAGTAAATGGTGTCAAAAAATACTTTGCACACTTTATGGGACCTGTACCTCTACTTGCTCCATTAATGTTCCCTATTGAGATTGTATCTCATATTTCAAGAATTATCTCGCTTAGTTTCCGTCTTTTTGGTAACATCAAAGGTGATGACCTATTCTTATGGGTACTTTTAATGTTGGTTCCATACTTTGCTCCACTACCAGCATATTTGTTACTTACATTCTCTGCATTGTTACAAACATTCGTATTTATGATTCTTATCTACGTGTATCTTGCAGGTGCAGTAGCAATGGATGAAGACCACTAGGTCTTCTCTTAGACAAAAGGTTTAAACGTTGAAATTATCATCTCCTATTTTGTCTATTCTTATCAATTTTCTACTTGGAGCATCTTGGGCTTTTGTCTTTTTAGGTGCTTTTATTTTCTTTTATCTCTTTTTAGGAATTGGTGTTATTTACTCTGTTCTTGCCTCCTTTTTAGGAGCTACTCCAGGGCTTTTTTTAGTACTCTTAATTGAGTACTTCCTTATGCGACAAGAGAAGCTAAACGAGCTAAAGAAGCAGACTAAACTTCTTGAGATGCTAGTAGAACAAAAAGTGTCATGATAGCTTATGCCATCACTGACCCAACTACTTTAAATTTTAACTCTTTATACTCTGATTTAAAACGTTTTGACAAAAAGGCAGATATGATTCTCTATCGTGATAAAGTAACCTTAGACTATCAAGAAAATGCCTCTTTATTTCTTAGTGAAGCTAAAAAACATAACTTTTCTAAAATCTTACTACATAGTAACTATCAATTAGCAAACAAACTAAAAGCAGATGGTGTACATTTAACCTCTTCACAGTTTTCAGATATTAAAGAAGCAAAGGATTTAGGGCTTTTTGTTATTATAAGTACCCATAGTTTAGAGGAGGCATTAGAGGCACAAAAGTTGGGTGTAGATTTAGTAACCTTTAGTCCTATTTTTGCTACACCTAATAAGGGTGAGCCTAAAGGGGTAGAGGAGCTTAAAAGAGTGGTCTCTAAGCTCTCTATTGGAGTTATTGCTCTAGGAGGGGTTTTAAGTAGTAAACAGATAGAATCTTGTCAAAAGTGTGGGGCTTTGGGGTTTGCTTCTATTCGTTATTTTGCATCTTAGATATTTTTGTCTGCCCATGTTTTTATTACTAATAAATTTGAATATATTTTTTATTATGAAATAATATTTGACAATTTGGTTGTTATTGTTATTTTTTGATTTATTTATTTAAATAACTTTGATTTTATGATTTTTCATTAACTTGAATAATAAGCTTTTATGTATAATCAATTATAAAAAAGGAAATGACATGGTCCTGTTTGACTCCTTTTTTGACAATGACAATGAGTTTCAGTTCGTATATGTGCCGCAGCGTGACCCTGTTGACAGGAAAATCAAAAAATCACAATCTTCTGCCGGATTTAAATATCATATTTATCTTCCCCGTGCCGAGATGGACTTCATGTGTGCAAAGC
>JALUKJ010000094.1 GCA_027056615.1 Campylobacteraceae bacterium
TTTTTTATCTCATCAATATATAATTTAGCAGAAGAGAGTAGATTGTCAATTCTATTTCCAAAAGTTTTTAAATAGTTGGATTTTTGAGTACTATCTAAGATTAAAAAGTTTTTATTTCTATTGTTTAAAAAAACATCAAACGAGAGAGAATTGTATCTGTAGGCTTGTTTATACTCTTTAGTATATTGATATAGAACTCCTAGATTATTGTAAATAGTAGAAAATAGTTGATGATTGGGATTTTTTATCTGTTTAAGAAATATACGCTTTGCTTTGTTAAGATATTTTATAGAACGTTTATACTCTTGTTTATCATAATAGATTGAGGCAAAGTTATTGTAGTTAATAGCTACTTGACGACTATTTTCAGTGAAATTTTCAATAAAAATTTTTGTAGAGATATCATAGGCATTTAAAGCCTCTTGATATCTGTCCATATTTTCAAGAATTAATCCAAGATTACTGTAGGTGATAGCTAAATCAATATCGTTCTCTTTTAATAGACTCTTTTTAATCTTTAAAGCTCTTAAAATATATTTATATGCCTCTTTATAATTTTCTAATTCATTATATATGGAAGCTATTTGATTGCAAGTAATAGCAATGTTCATATGATTTTTGTCTAAAACCTTTTCATCTATTGAAAGTGCTGTTTTATAATTTGATAAAGCTCTTTGGTAGTCTCTAAGCTCTTCATAAACTGTACCTAAGTTATGATAACTCTCAGCAGTATCTGAATTTTCTTCTCCTAGCTCCTTTTTTTGAATATCTAAAGCTTTGTTATAATACTCTAATGCTAAAGAGTACTCTTGTCTCTCTCTATAGAATGCACCTAAAATACCATAGCTTGTAGCTATATCTAAAGGGTCTCTATTTTTGCTATTCTCTTTTAATTTTAAAGATTTGTTATAGTACTTTAAAGCTGTCTTATACTCTTTTTTAGCTTGGTAAAGTAGTCCTATATTATCATAGGTGGCTGTAATGCTTTCATCATTTTGTTTCTCTTCTATGGTAATTGCTTTTTGGTAGTAATCTATAGATTTCTTGTATTGTCGAGTATATTTATAGAGTGTTGCGATATTATTGTAAAAAGTGGCTATTTCAATATCATCTTCATTAAAAAAATTTCTATAGATAGCCAACCCTTGTAGATAATACGCTTCTGCTTCAGTATAATATTTACTATCAGTGCAGACAAAGCCTAAACTATTGTAGATGTTTCCTATGACTATATTGTTTTTATCTAATGATTTTTGAGCTATCTCTAAAGATTTTTTATAATTTGTAATGGCTTTTGGGTACTGTTGCCTAGACTCATATAACATTGCTAGATTATAGTAATCCATCATCATAGCTAAGTGGTCTTTTACTATGGTTTGATTTTTCATAGTAATGACTTTTAAAAGTTTTTGTGTTGCTAATTGGTGTTGTTGATTCTCTTCTGCTTTTTCATACTCTTCATAAAGCTTATTGATTGGAATAAAAGGTTTATAGAGTCTATTCCAAAGTGACAAGCCTTCTCTTAAAAGTTCTCTCTTTTGAGGATAGAGTTTAAAGAGTAATTTATAGTCGCTTTGAAGTGCTTCATCTAAATTGGTATCCCATCTCAATACATTTTCATAAGCAACTTTAGCCTTTTTAAAATTGTTTTTTAAGACATAACTGTGACCAAGATTGGTATAGACAATAACACTCTTTTGATAGTTGTTAAACAGATTGATATTAGTATCAAAATTATTGGTAATAAGGTTATACCAAGATATATCATCAATATTATTGCTCTGTATAGCAAACTCTCTAGCTTTTTTACAATATTTTAAAAGAACTTTTTTGTTAATCTGTTCTTTTAGAACTTCATTATCACATAGTTCTC
Source organism: Campylobacteraceae bacterium (assembly GCA_027056615.1). Classification (GTDB taxonomy): domain Bacteria; phylum Campylobacterota; class Campylobacteria; order Campylobacterales; family Sulfurovaceae; genus UBA1140. Next base: position 1,874 of record JALUKJ010000094.1, read on the forward strand.
CAAAGTCATTCTCTCCAAATATCTCCATTGGCATAATACAAGATAAAACCATAGCAAATAGTAATTTTCTTCTTTGTAGTGCAAATCTATTCATCTACTCCACCATCTCAGCATACTCAGCCACCCTCTCTTTAAAATCACAATCCATCTTTAACTGAACATGTTTTTTCTCTCCTAATATCTGCTCTGCTAACTCCAAGTTTATTTTTGTTCGAGAGAAAAAACCAAAGTTACACATCTCTCTTTTGACATGATTGCGTTTTGAGAGCATAGAGAAGTGAAAGAGTTTAAATGCCACATCGGCGTTGTCAAAGAGAATAGAGATAAAGTTTTTACTATTGGTCGCTTTTTTAATAATGACAGATTGTAGCTCTCCCATAAGCAGTTTTCCATAGTTTCCATTCTCATCAGTAATGGTATGGTCAGGGTGAATGGTTGTTTTAATAGAGTAGATATTTCCAAAAGAGCTTCCTGGGTAGAAGTATGCGTACCATACACCTACTAAATTGTTAAAGAGCAGTTCATCTTCACAAAAAATTTCTTGCTCCTTTTTTCTTTTTCTATCTTCTAAAAACGCTTTTATCTTATCTTCAGTATTTAGTTTGTTATTGCTAAACACCTCATAAGGAACATCATAAAGATAACAAAAACCAAGTAGATGAATATTTTTAAGTTTGTTCTCTTGGTTATTGACAATCTTAGACATCTCTACTTCCGTTACATCAAACTCATCGGCTAACTTTTTTTGACTTAATTTAAAATGTTTTTTGATTAAAAACTTTAGCTTCTCCTCTTTTGTCTCTAGTAGTCCAATCATTCTAAATCCCTTATTTTGTTACATATTTTAGCCATATTTTTTAAACTTTCCAAAGAGTTTCTAAACGTTGTCAAAAACTTTTTTATAACTTAACAAAAGCTTTGAAAATCTTCTATTTTACTTCCTTTATTCTTGCTTAAGTATTTTTTTATTCTACGGATATCTCATATTTAAAGGATTTAAAATGACCTATCCAATTCAACCCAAAAACATTGATTTTCAAGTAAACAGTTTGCTACAAAAGCACCATATACAAGCCAACCTAGAAGAGATAAACAGGTTATCTACAACAATTAAAAAGACGATTGAGTTTAACCAAAATCTCTATAAAGTTGGTACACTAGAGGGGGTATTTTTGGCAACTACGGTTGAAGATTTGATAGATATATTTATATTGCGTAGCGAGGTTTACCGAGAGATGGGCTACAGTAATGAGTTCCCTCAACCTATTAAAGGGTTAGATTTTGATGAGCATGATGAATGCTCAGCCATTCTCTATACTAAACGAGGAGAAATAGTAACAGGAACATGTCGACTCATTTTTGATTCAGATAAAAAGTTACCCATAGATGAGAAGTTCTCTTTGGACTATTTACGAAAGCAAAATCAACTTTTAGCAGAGGGTTCACGTGTTATCATTAAAAATATGGGAGGTTTAAAGAGAGAGTTTAAATCTTTAACTATTGATGTCTATAGGGTTTTAGAGGCATATAAAATGAACCTTGTCTCAGTAATGACAGAGGAGCATTTAAAAATGTACCATAGTTTTGGTGGGTTTGGTATAGAGAAAAAATTTAAACGCTATGGAACGCTCAATAGAGAGTTTTTTGTTACACTATGGCAAACTAACAAAATCTCTCCCTTATTTAAAAAACTATTTTTAAGAGATATGAAAGTAGCCTAAATAAGCTTATAACCTAAAGAGGTAATATTCACAATCATATCAGGATGTAGCTTCTTCTTTAAACTACTTATGAGTGTTCTAAGTGAACTCTCAGATGGGGTCTCACATACCCCCATACTGCATACTCTAACGCTCTCTTTTCAACTACTTCTCCATTGCCTCTAATAAGTGTTTCAAGTAAAGATACTTGGTATTTAGTTAATTTTTTTAACACTTCATTCTCTAAGAGTCTTTTGTTGTGAAATTCATAAGTAAAGTTATGGCTTAATTCTTTTACCTCTTCTTTTTCATTTAGATTTAAAGCTTTAGCAACTGCCATCTTAAACTCTGGGTATCGTAAAGGTTTTTGTAGATAGTTCTCATATTTAGTCTCTAAAATCTCTTCTTGAGTCTCTATATCGTCACACCCTGTAATGTAGATAATAGCTATTCTGTTCCAAACCTTTTTTTCATAGGCTATCTCTATGCCTGTGTGTCCATTTTCTAGGTTAACATCTAGCAAAATCAAATCAAAATTTTTTCTTTCAATGAGCTTTAAGGCTTTTTTATAGCTTAGGGCTATATGAGTGTTGATTAGACCCATTTTTTTAAGTTGTCTCTCTATCTCTTCTGCTGTAAAGAGGTCATCTTCTACTATTAAAATTTGTCTGTTATTTTTCATCTTTGCTCCATTTAATCTCTAGCATTACTCCTCTCTTTTGTTCTATCTTTAGGCTACCATCAAGTTGTAAAGTGGCTAATTTTTTAATAATCTCTAACCCTGTTCCATTCTCTCTTTTGTTTTTAAATCCTTCTCCATTGTCTTTAATTTTAAGTGTATAGTATCTTTTTCAATAAAAAATCATAGAAAACAGAATTTTTACCTCTATTTATGATATTTCTACATCCCAAGTTTCACCTCACCTAGAAACTTTAAAAGTTTCTAAAAAATTACCATTAAGATAATTTGTCAAATAGGGATTTGAGGTTAAAGTGTTAGCTAAACTATTGTAGCATAAGTTGTTTTGATATTTTATCTTAGATAAAGAATCATTGCTACTTTTCCCTATATCTCTTGTTTTAAAAAGATAAAGTAGCACAACTGAATGTCGCTCAATAAAATTTGTGACCGTTTTATCAAGAATAAATGCTCTCTTAGCAAAAATATCTTTAA
>JALUKJ010000095.1:0-820 GCA_027056615.1 Campylobacteraceae bacterium
CAATAAAAACAGAGCAAATTTAGATACACAAGCAACTAGATTAAAAGAATATTCAATGGCTAGAGGGTATCAAATTGTAGAAGTAGTCAAAGAGGTTGGAAGTGGAGTTAACGATAATCGAAAAAAATTAAAAAAGCTCTTAGAGTCTGATAATTGGGGGATTCTGATTGTTGAGCATAAAGATAGATTAACTAGATTTGGATTCAATTATATTGAAATATTACTGAATAAAGAGGGAAGAGAAATTGAAGTAGTCAATCTAGCAGAAGATGAAAAGAGTGATTTGATGCAAGATTTAGTATCAATTATCGGCATGTTTCATAAGTAGTTTACACTTTGGAACCGATGGCTTTAGCCTCGCTTATTATTTTTCGGGACTAAAGTCCAATGCCAATGAATTAACGAATTAATGTTTGGAATCTGTAGGTTCGATTTCATCGAACGGATTGTTTTACGGGTTCTGATTTTTTGTTCGATGAAATCGAACCTACAGGATTTGAGCTTAATTCATTGGCATTGGACTAAAGTCTCCGATTCCTAAAAAAAGTGTAAACTACTTTTCGGTAGATATGAAGGATGCCTTATCTTAATGGTAATTTTTTAGAAACTTTTAAAGTTTCTAGGTGAGGTAAAACTTGGGATGTAGAAATATCATAAATAGAGGTAAAAATCCTGTTTTCTATGATTTTCTATTGAAAAAGGTACTATCTACAATGTTCAGCCTCTTTAATGTAACCTCTTTTAACAGGATTCTGATGTATATAATTTATTTTTTCAAACATCATAGCTTCTGACTGTATCAATTTAGGATGAAAACCAT
>JALUKJ010000095.1:830-4730 GCA_027056615.1 Campylobacteraceae bacterium
TGAAATCGAACCTACAGGATTTGAGCTTAATTCATTGGCATTGGACTAAAGTCTCCGATTCCTAAAAAAAGTGTAAACTACTTTTCGGTAGATATGAAGGATGCCCCAATTGGCATGTTTTATAAGTAGTTTACACTTTTTTAGGAAACGCAGACTTTAGTCGCGTCAAACAATAGGTGAGGCTAAAGCCGTCGGTTCCAAAGTGTAAACTACTTTTCATTAGATATGAAACATACCATATAATAAATAGAAAACCAATATATTGAATAAATTTAGATTTCATCTTTTTTCCTTTTAACAATTATATCTAAGATTTATTCTAAATTAGTAATTTTAAATTCTATGTAAAAATCCATCAAGCAAATTAATGCCTCTGATTCCCAGCAAAAAAGTTCCCTGCTAACCCCAAAGGAACAACTGTTCTATAAAATAGATAACGTCCAGAAATCTCTGAGATAAAAGAGCCAATTACCCCTAACCCTAATGTAGCTATGGCTAATGTTGTTAATCCACTTGCAGTAAATAAAATAGCTAACAGTGGTAAACCTAAAGCAAACAATAACAACGAATAGACTCTAAACTTTTTAAGCTTTCCAAAATGCTCTGTTAAGAGGATTTTTGTTCTATTTAGTTGATAATAAAGAGGGTCTTCTTTGTCTAAGTGTCTATAGAAGATAACCTCTTCGTAAACGACTAAAACTTGCCCCATTCCTGCTAAGAGAGCTACAGCTAAAAGTACCATAACTCCACTTGTACCACCTAAGGCTAAAAGCATAAGTGCAATTAGTATAAAACCTATATAACTTGAACCAAAGAAACGTTTAGTTGTTGAGGTTCTATCCCACGATGGTCTTGCACGGACTCGGTAAATCTTTGATTGTGCGTAGATACCATAGATACCTAAAGCTAGAGTAATGGCTTCTATAAATAGTAGAGAAACACCTTTAATTTCCAAATAGTACATTCCTGCTACTATTGAGGCTAACCCTGTAAATGCTCCTAATGCAATAGCTTCACGGCTTAACCATGAGGTTCGCCAGTTTTTCATGGCTGTAATTGCCATAATTGGACGACCTAAGTGCAATGCAGAGAGAGGTAGCCCAATAGCAGATGGAAGAAATGCCATAATAGCCATACCTAAAGTTGGTTCAGGTAGATTAAACCCTAAAGAGAAGAGGAGTTGACCTAAGAATAAAGCTAAAAACGCTCCTAGTGAGACTTGAGTTAAAACTGTCATAAATACTAAAGGTAACTCAGCATGAGCAGGATTTAAAATTCGCTCATCGGCAGGTCTGTACTCTGGCATATTTTCAGGTAAAGTGTAACGAGTTGTTGGTTTGGTAATGCTCACATCAGGCAGATGAGGAGCAACGCCCTCTTTTTCCATACCATACTTTATCCACTCCTCTTTGTGTACGACTTCAATCTCAATCGCTCCAGCAGGACAGGCTTGAACACATGCAGGGGTCTCACCTACAGCTAGTTTGTCATGACACATATCACACTTAGTTACAATTCCCCTCTCTTCATTGAAAACAGGTACTTCATAAGGACAGTTCCAAGTACAGTAGTGACAGCCAATACAAGAGTCATCATCATGCCAAACAATTCCACTATCTTCAAATTTAACATAAGAGTTAGTAGGACAGCCACGCAAACACTCAGGGTCAATACAGTGGTTACATGACATAGAGTTAAATAGTTGAGAGACATTAGGAAATACTCCCCCCTCCATCTCACCTACACGTCTCCACTTTACATCAGAGGGGTTATTTTGAAGCTCATTACACGCAGCCTCACAACAGTGACAGCCCACACAAGCCGTTGCATCAAAGTGAAAACGGTACTGTTCTCCCTCTTTTAATTCAGGAATATCAATACTGTAGTTACCACACTGCATTCCAGTTTGAGCTTTATGATTAATAAACGAATCTAACGGTGTACTATTACTCATTTTCTAAACCTTTTAGTTCTACAAGAATTTCAGAAAAAACTTGTGCTCGTTGATGTTTGTTTTCATGGGTCATATTGTAAATAACTTCACTCAACTTAGGAGGAACTTTAGGATTTAACTTTGTCACCTCATCACGTTTAATCTTTCGTGGTTTAAGCTTGTCAGGGTCTAAGCCTGTTACAGAAGCAAACCGTTTTTCACCTGTTAAGAGCTTAAATAGTTTAAGTCCAAAACCAAATATTTCAAAGTTCTCTTTTTTACCATTTTTAGGTTCACTATCTAACTCAAAGGTAACACCCAAATCTAAAACATCATTTAAAATGTAGTTTATCTTTGTATAAAAAGCAAGAGCTTGAAACGAATAGTTAGCCGACAAATAACGGTCATCAAACGCTTCAAAGGTTTCGGCTCTATGTTTATGCTCTGCGTAAGCTTTTAGTAGATACTTCACATGGTATTTTGCTTCTGTTAGAGGAATACCCTTGTGTAAAGTATGTGCCTCTTTAGCTTCACGTGTAATCTTTCCACCTAAAAAAATATGAACACCCTGTACTCGCTCACCTTTAGCATTTTTAGCTTTACAACCCTCTAAGCCAATATCTGCAATACCATGAACTCCACACCCTTTAGGACACGCCGACCAGTTAATTCGTACATTAGCATTGGCAATAGGAACTTCACTATTTAAAAAGTGAGCCATTTCAACAGCGTCTGGCTTGTTAGCAATAAGCCCATAAGAACAAGTTAGAGTCCCTGCACAAGCTATCATATCTGAAAAGTAGAGGTTATTGTACTGCTCATACTTTTTAACCAATGCAGATGATTCGTACTCTTCAATTTTATCTTGTGGTATATTTACTACAAATAGATTTTGGTCATAACTAAGGCGAATATTTCCATCTCCAAACTCCTCAGCCAAGGTTGAAGCCTCTATCATATCTGTTCCATTAAAGACCCCTGATGGTACAATTATCTTATGAGAAAAAAGACCATTTCTACCTAAAACCTTATTTGCGCCTAAAGCAATATTTTGAGACTGAACCATGGTAATACCTGCTGTGGTAAACTCAACTCCTGCCTCTGCCTTAACAGCCTCTATAAAATTTTCAATACCTACATCATTAAGAAGAAAGACCAAACGGTTTTTGTTTCGGTTGTCTCTATAACCATAAGTTTTAAAGACCGTTAGAAGCGATTTAAAAAAGAGAGGTACTTCCTCTTTGGTAACAAAACAGTTTGCATCTTGTCCTTGCATTCCAACTCTTGCCCCAAGATAGATATTAAAACCAAAGATTCCATCTTTTTGTGCCAATACAAAGTTACAGTCATGTCCGAAAATGTTACATGAATTTGATAGTGAACCTAAGATTCCTGTATTAAATTTTCGAGGAAGAGCAGAAAGCCACTCCTCTTTCTCTCCAAATATCTCTTGGAGTTGGTTAATAATTGGCATAGTCTCTATAATATTGTCATAAGCTATCCCATCAAGTGGGTCTGTTACAATATTTCTAGGGTTATCTACCCCTGTCTGAAAGGTACTAATGCCAACCTCTTTAAGCTCTGCTAAAACTTTAGCAATATCTTCAATTTTTAAGTAACGCAACTCTACTTGCATACGTGTAGTAATATCAATATAGTCATTACCATACTTTTGAGCCACCTCTCCAATACGCCGTGCTTGTGGGGCTGTGAGCTGTCCAGCAGGTATTCTAACCCTTAACATAAAGTCTTCGCCTTTGTCAAAAAGACCAAAACATTTTAAAAAGTAAGTAGAATCCTCTTTTGCTAACCCCTCATACCCAGCCCCTGCAATTATTTCGAGTTGTGCGTGAACTTCCATAGGGAGTTTAAGAGCTTTTGTTCCCTCTACTTTATTTTGTTTTTTACTTCGTGCTTCTAGTGCTTTTGCTAATACAGACATGTGAACCCCATTTGTGAATTAATTA
>JALUKJ010000096.1 GCA_027056615.1 Campylobacteraceae bacterium
CAAACTCTACTACTTCTCCTGCCATAACATTGTTAAGACCGTATACAGATGTAATTCCATCTGCAACCCCTACTACTTTACCAACTTCGTTGATATCTACATCAATCTCAAAATTCGCGATTCTCTCCTTGATTATTGAAGAGATTTCGTCTGCTTGTAATTTGTTTGCCACTGCAACTCCTTCCGTTAGATTACTTTTTATAATGATTTCGTAATGAAATCAATTAACTGTTCTTTAACTCTCTGCTTAGAGAAGTTTACCTCAATACCCAAATCTTCGACTGAAACTTTAATTCCATTAATATCAGATACTTCTTGAACCAAGTTAACATTAGCACCATTGGTATAGGTTGCTAATGATTTTTGTAACTCTTTAAGCTCTTTAGATTTAAGTTTTGTACTTGTAGTAACAATACCTTCATATTGGTTAGTTTCTTTTTGAATAGCTTGTTTTAAAACCTTTGAAATTGTTGGTAACAAATCTAAACGACCGTTTTCACCAATAATTTTAATAAAGTTTACTAACTTTGAATCTGTATTCCCTAAACTTTCAACCACCATTGCCGTTTTGGCTTCATTAGCAATTAAAGGGGAAGACAATTTTTCAACAACAGTAGCATCAGCAAATGCTTCTGTCATCTCTAAAAGTATTTTAGAAAATTCAGCTCGTTGATTCTTGTCTGTTGCACTAATAAGTGCATTAACGTATCGTTTAGCAATTAACTCTTCCATTATGCCACCTTATTGGAAACAAGAGAGACAACTTTAGATTCATCTATAGTAATGTCATCATTCGTGATTCCATTATTAAGTACATCATCTATTGTGCTTCTCATTGCTTTTTTAGTTTCAAGCTCTTGTTTTTCAAGAGCTTGTTTCTCTAGTTGGCTAAGAAGAGCAGTGTTTTTTTCTATAATATTAGAAGCTAAAATCTTAGCTTCATTATTAGCATCAGCTACCAACTCTTTTGCTTTCTCCTCAGCTTTAACCAAATTTTCTTCTGCTAGTAAACGCTCATTTTTAGAAGCTTGAAGTTTGGCTTCAATCTCTTCTAATTGGTTAGCAATCCCTTCAGAACGTCCAACAAAAAACGCTTTAATAGGATTAGCCGCTAAGTAGTAAAGAAGTCCTGCAAAAATAGCAAAGTTTAATACTCTATAGAAAAAATCTGAGTCAAACATAGTGACATGGTGTTCACCATGACCAGCTAATACCAAAGACGGTACTAGAATTGTTGCGATTAACGCGATATTTTTAATTCTCATCATCTCTCCTATAAGCTACTTAATTTAGAGCGTAAAGTCTCTTTAAACGTTGGAAGCTTAGCACTCAATGCACTTTTTAATGCCTCTTGCTCTGCTTCAAGTTCTGCTGAAAAAGTAGCATTACTTGCTTCGAGTTCTTTCACTTTACTCTCTATTTTACTATCTGCTAAAGCTTTCGCTTCAGAAGTAGCTTTCTCTCTGATTGCATTTGCTTCAGCTTTTGCTGTAGCTAAAAGTTCATCAGCTTTTGCATTCAATCCACTACTGTTATCTGCCATCTCTTCTGCATTTTTTAAATCTTTTGCTATTGTTGCATCTCTATCGTCCATAAACTTCAAAAGAGGCTGAAAAAGCATATTATTTAACAAAAATAGAAGAGAGAAGAAAACAATAAGAACGAACAACATCAAACCGGGATTCAAGTCAAGCATTCAAACTCCTCCAAAAAATTTTGGGTATTATATCTTGGATAAAGTAATGATTTGATTAATATTTTGTTATAACAAGGGGATTTCAAACGCTTCATCAAAGAGAGCGTTCATATGTCTATTTTGGTAACATATTGAGGAATTTTTCAATCTCCTCTGCATTTTTGAAACTAATCTCTAAAGCATTATTTTTTACTTTAAAGGCAAAAGGGAGTTGCTCTTTTATCTTCTTCTCATAGTTCCCTATAAAAAAGTCTTTTGTAGAAACAGAAACAAGAGTAGTTTCATTATCAGAAGACTTTTTCTTTTTTACCAACAGTTCACTCTCTCGAACCGATAGTTTTTGACCAATAATAGTGTCAACCAAAATTCTCTGCTCATTTTCATTAAAACCAACCAATACTTTTGCATGACCTTGTGAAATAATACCACTCATTAATTTCTCTTGTACATAAGAGGAGAGTGACAAAAGTCTAAGGGTATTAGTAATCTGAGAACGACTCTTATTAACCACTCCTGATAGTTCCCCATGAGTAATATTATATACCTTTATAAGTTCATCATAAGAGTGTGCTAACTCAATAGCATTTAAATCTTCTCTCTGAATATTTTCAATAAGTGCCAATTCACGAAGCTTTGCCTCATCAATATCAAAGTCAGCCACCACACATTTAATAGTCTCTAAACCTGCTAGTTTATGAGCACGAAGTCTTCTCTCTCCTGCAACCAACAGATAGCCATCATCTTTTTCAATAACTACAATAGGTTGTAAAAGACCATGACGAGAAATCGACTCACTTAACTCTTGAAGTGCCTCTTGATTAAATCTTTTTCGTGGTTGATAAGGATTAGCTGATATTTCATCAACATCTATCTCTCGTATCGTATCATTCTCATAAGAGGATGAAACCATTTCACTGTCATACGCTTGACCAATCTCTTCTAATATTGCTCCAAGTCCTCTACCTAGTGCCATCTTTTAACCTTTTACTTTACTTATAGTCTCTTTTTTTTCAGATTTTACAATAGACTTTGCTAAATCGAGATAAGCTGCTGCACCTTTAGATTTCTTTGCATACTCTGTTACAGGCTTTCCATAACTTGGCGACTCTGCAACTTTAATATTTCTTGGTACAATCAAAACCTCTTTTTTTCTAGTTAAAAATAGTTTCTCTTTAAAGTGGTGAGATAAATCCTCTAAAACCTGTTTTGAAAGATTGTTCTGAGAAGAGTACATGGTAGGTAAGAAACCTTTAATAGTCAATTTAGGATTAATTGATTTCTTCAAAAGATTAATTGTATTGAGTAGTTGTGCTAACCCCTCTAGTGCAAAAAATTCACACTGAATAGGAATAATAACAGAATCAGCAGCCCCCAAAGAGTTAATGGTTATTGGTCCTAATGCAGGAGGAGAGTCAATTAAAATATAGTCATAATTTTTTTTAATAGGCTCAATAGCCTTTTTTAATAGAAGTTCTCGATTCTTTTTTTTAGGATTATAAAACTCCTTTTCAATTCCAACTAAGCCAATATTTGCAGGAACCATATCTAAATTTTTAAATTTAGAGTTCAAAATAACATCTGACATCTTTTTAATACCAATTAGAACATGATAGATATTGTACTCATAATCATTACGATTGAAGCCTAAACTTGTAGTAGCATTTGTTTGTGGGTCAGCATCAATTATAAGAACTTTTTTACCATTTTGTGCCAAGGCAGCTGCAAGATTTACAGCTGTTGTAGTTTTACCTACACCACCCTTTTGATTGGCTATTGTTATTACTTCACTCATCTTATACTATATACTCTCTTATTTTCAATTATTAGTGAACCATCTTCAGATAGAATCGCGTTTTTAAGAGGTTTCAACTCACCATCAATATGGGTAAAGTACCCTTTATTTCTGCCGAATTCTATCCTATATAGACTAAATATCTGCTTCCAAGTTGGATACTCTTCCAATGATTCCAAGTACTCATTTAAGAGATTTATTGGCTCAACATTGAGATTTAAGGCTTTAAAGCCATTTGAATTTTTTTGTAAATTTATACCAATTCCACAAAGAAGAATATTATCTATTTTTTTTGTTATAGTTCCACCTATTTTTAATGAATTCTGGTATAAATCATTGGGCCATTTCAACCAAATGTCTTCACTCTTCTCTTTAAGTATCTCTTTCATAATAAACGAGAAATAGATAGAAGATGAACTCAAAGGTAAATCTTTTGGCAAATCTTCAAGCCTCACAGCAAAAGAGAAAAATAGGTTTCCCTCTCCTCCCTCCCAAGAGTTATCTCGACTACCCACTCCTGCTGTCTGTTCTTTTGCCATCACACAAATAGGAGCTATTAAATTCTTCTTTTTTATCTGTTCAATTAAATAGATTTGAGTTGACTCCAAAGAGTTAAAGCAAAGAACTTTCAACTTTTAATCCTCTTCCTACACAATACGCCTTAGCATTTACTGCCTTTTTAGAAGCAGGTTGAAGTGTGCTAATCTCTAAAGAACCAACTTTACAACCAATAACAACAGAATTTTCTCTAAGTTCTAAAATAACACCTATATCATTCTGACTATCTGTTTCTATTAAATTTACATCTTTAATTTTTGTTCCATTCTCAACAAAAATTCCAGGCCAACCCTCAAAGGCTCTATATTTATCATAAAAAATAGAAGCATTGCTAAAATCTACTAAACCATCACTCTTTTTAATCTTTTTACAATGTGTTGCCAATGCTCGGTTCTGCTTTAGTGGTGCAATAGTCTCAAAACGATGAATAATTTCCGTTGTTAAAACACAAGCATCATCACTCAATCGGTTCATTAGTTCAGGTAAAAGCATAGTTGAGGGTATTTTAAAATAACGATACCCTAAAATAGGGCCAGAGTCTAACCCCTCTTCCATAAGCATTGCCGTTACTCCTGTAAACTCATCACCATTAAGCAATGACTGCTGAACAGGACTTGCTCCACGATATTGTGGAAGTAAAGAGGCATGAAGATTAATACAAGGGGCAATATCTAAAATATTTTTTGGTAAAAGTTGTCCAAAAGCAGCCACTACTATAAAATCAGGCTTAGCCTCAACAATCGCTTCATAAACTCCATCATCAGAGAGTTTTTCAGGCTGTAGTAGTTTTAGGTTATACTCTTGTGCTAAAACTTTGACATCAGGAGCTTTTAACTCCCCTTTTCTACCTGCTTTTCTATCAGGTTGACTTATGACTAAAGGAATCTCTATTGCTTCATCGTTAATTAGTGTTTGAAGTATCTCTTTGGCATAATGAGGTGTTCCCATGTAGACTATTTTCTTCACTCTTTCTCCTCATTTTTTCTTTTTTGGAAGTATAGCAAAAATAAAATATCTAATAATTTAAAGACAAACAGATATAATGCCAACAATTTATATAAGGCTCAATAATGGCAGAGAAATTTACCGTAAAACAAGAAGATAAACTCCTAAACTTTTTATTTAGCGTACTACACAATTGGTCAAAAAAGAAAGTCAAAGAACGTCTAAAAAGCAATGCCGTAGCCATTAATGGAAGAACTACCACTAAGTTTGATGCTCCTTTACAGATAGAAGATATTGTAGAGGTTGGTGTAGTTCAAAAAAAATCATCTGTACCCATAAGTAGTTTAGAAATTATATATCAAGATAGTGACATTATTGCTATCAATAAACCAGTAGGACTTCTATCAGTAGGAAACAGCAAAGAGAACAAACAACATGCTTTAGCCATTTTAAGAAAACAACTTGCTCGTGGTCGAAAAGAGATGACCCTACTCCCAGTTCACCGACTTGACCGTGAAACTTCAGGTATTTTACTTTTTGCTACTTCAAAAGAGATTAGAGAAGCTATCATGGCAAAATGGAATAAATCTGAAAAAATTTATCTAGCCATGGTTAAAGGAACTCCAAAAGAGGATAAAGGAACTATTAACCAATCTTTACAACTCGATGACAAAGAGTACAAAATGCACGTTGGAGAAAACCCAAAAGCAAAATTTGCACTCACTCACTACAGAGTAAAAGAGAGTAAAAATGGAAAGTCCCTTTTAGAAGTAAAAATAGAGACAGGAAGACAGCATCAAATTAGAGCTCATTTAAGTTGGTTAGGTAACTATGTTTTAGGAGATGAGCGTTATGGAAAAGGGTATAAAAAAGGTGATAGAATGGGTCTACATGCACATAAACTTAGCATCTATCACCCTATTCAAAAAGAGATGTTATCCCTTGAAGTTGATGCTCCTCGGGATTTTTATGCTCTATGGAATTAAATACCCAAACTTCTCAAAAATTTCTTCAGCCTTTTTAGAAAAAATAAACGCATAAAAACTAGCTACAGCTTGGCTCTTTTCTCCATGCTTCAAAATAACAATACCTTGGTTAATAGGCGTATAGAGTTTAGAGTTAACCTCATGCCAATTTACATCTTTTTTAAACTGCTTCATTTTAGGTGAAAAGAGTGCTGATTTAGCTATAAATCCCAAATCTGTAGCTTTAGTTGCATAAGTAACTGTTTGAGATACAGACTCACCATAGACAAATTTACTCTTGACCTCATCTAAAAGTTTTGCATTTTTTAATGCCTCAAAGGATGCTATGCCATAAGGTGCTGTTTTAGGGTTAGCAATAGCAATACGTTTAATACTTGACTCTTTCACTAAGTTAATACCTTTTGAAAAATCTTGTTTTTTTACAGAAAAATATGCCAAAGAGCCTTGAGCATAGACCATTGGACGTGTTACAGCAAAACCATCTTTATATAAATTTTCAGGATACATCATATTTGCACCCATCAAAATATCATAAGGAGCTTTATGTCTAATCTTAGCCGTTAAACTCCCCGTTCCACCTAAGATAATCTCTACTTTTATATCTGGATAGAGTTTATTAAACTCTTTTTTTAAATCATCTATAGCATACGCTACATTAGCAGCTAATGCTACTGTAATCTTCTCTGCCAAAAGTAGATTTGACAATAATATAAACACAACAAGTAGTTTTAATTTCATTTTTTTCTCCATTTTATTATTTACATCTTCATAATCGAAATAACGTTCCACCCCTCTGAACACCATCTAGTAGAAAACTCTTAACATCATCCAAGCCAAAACCTGTTGCTAAAAACATCTTTTTACCTTTAGAGAGTAAAAAGTGACCAGCTTTTAGTTTAGTTACAATACCACCTGTTGCAAACTCATTATTGGCTGTGCTGGGTGCATCTAACTCTTCTTTAGAGATATAAGAGACCTCTTTACGAACCTTAGCATCAGCAAACTCTCTAGGGTCTTTGTCATAAAGAGCATCAATATCTGAAAGTATTACTAAAAGTTCAGCTCCAAAGTTTTCAGCTACATAGGCAGATAGTTGGTCATTGTCTCCAAACTCTAGCTCTTCGGTAGCAATTACATCATTTTCATTGATAATTGGAATAACACCATTACAAAGCAATGTATCTAATGCTCTTTGAGCCAATGCTGTACGCTTTTTAGAATCCAAATCAGCTGCACTTAGTAAAAGTTGAGAACATAACATATCATATTTAGCAAATTTCTCTTGATACATCTTAAGTAGAAGTGGTTGACCAATAGATGCTAAAGCCTGTTTATTTCCAATGTCTCGTTTATTTAGAGGCAATACAGTAAACCCTGCCGAAACAGCTCCTGAACTTACCAAGATAACCTCTTTACCATTTTGCATAAGCTTTGCGATTAACTCTACTAAATCTAACATTCTCTCTCTAGCAACCTCTCCATTTTCGGTTAAGACATGAGAACCAACTTTAATAACTACTCTACGAAAATCCATTAATCTTCTTTCTCTTCTTCATTAACTGCTGTTACATAATTTTTAAGAGCAAAACGTAAAGCTTCTGTATTTAAATGAGAAACGGAAGAGATTGGTAGAACAAAAAGAGGTTCATTGATTGGTAATTGTAGTCCAAAATCTTCTGTAAATCCGTAAGAAGTATACTCTTTATTGGCTTTAAATTTTTGTAGTGTTTTATTAGTTTCAAGTCCAATATCAGTTAAAAACTGTTCAGTTAAGGCATTTACCTCATCAATAGAAAAAGAGTCACACTTAGTTAAAGCTACAGCAAAAGGTCGTTTAGCTAAAGCTTCAGAATAACGTTCTAACTCAACTAAAAGGGTCTCATACTGATACTTCATCTCACGATAGTTAGAAGCGTCCACTAAAAGCAAAAGTGTTTTGGTTCGCTCAATGTGTTTAAGAAACTCTAAACCAAGTCCTCGACCATCACTCGCCCCCTCAATAATACCTGGAATATCTGCCATCATAAACGAATCATAATCTCCAACATTCACAACACCAAGATTTGGAGTAAGAGTTGTAAACTCATAAGAGGCTACTTTTGGTTTAGCATTTGTAATAGTTGAAATAAGTGTAGATTTTCCTACACTTGGGTAACCTACTAAGCCTACATCGGCTATCATCTTTAGTTCAAGTCTTAACTCTTTGGTCACCCCAGGAAGTCCAGGTTGAGCATAAGTTGGTCTTTGATTAGAAGCATTTTTAAAGTGCATATTTCCAAGCCCACCTTTTCCACCTTCAAGAAAAAGAACTCGCTCACCCTCTTTGACTAAATCATACAATACTTCATTGGTCAATGCATCTATAACTTGTGTTCCAGGAGGAACAATAATATCTACACTTTTACCTTTCCGACCATAACATTTCCGACCTTCACCTGGACGACCATTTTCAGCTCTAATATGGTTACGACCTCTTAGTGCAGAAAGAGTATCAGTGTTATTATCTACTACAAAATAGATGTTTCCACCTTTTCCACCATCGCCACCATCTGGTCCACCTTTGGCGACAAACTTCTCTGTCCAAAATGAGACACAACCTGCCCCACCTTTTCCAGAACTCAACATAATCTCTACAGAATCTACGAACATATACTTCCTTTGCTCTATTTGGAGCAGTTATAATTATGGAATTATATCTAAAAACCTTTATGTCCATGATGTAAGGATTTAATATGTTTTTCTACATCATCTAAGATATTAACAATTTGATTTTGCAATGTATAAAAATCTGCCATATGTTTAGATGATATTTCATCAGTATTGCGTATCTCTGCTAAAATTTTTCTAAGTTGCTCTCTTCTTCTCTTTGCTTCATATAAATCAAGTGTTAAAATTTCTGTATCTATCTCATTTATTTTATTGTACCAACGGTTAATTTTACTTTTACCATAAAGGTCAAATGTTGGTAACACTACTTCAATGAAGAAAGCAAAAAGAGCTATAAGAGGTAAAATAAAACGAAAAAAGTAATTATCTACTTTGGCTAATGTCTCAGCAATCCAATAGGGGAAATGCTCTTCATAGTAGTTAGTGGCATTTCTAAAGTAGCTTTTTGAAGCTGGGTGCTGTTTTATCTTTAACTGTGAAGCATTGGGAAAAGTATTTTCTTTATGAAAAATACCAACTTTACTATGAACTTTTTTTGCAATTTTAAGCATTAGCCTAACCATTTTATCTGAAGCATTATAGGTTGCTAAAAGCGTATTTTTAGCCAAAAGTTTATAGTCTCGTCTTGGTATCTGTTGTTGCATATCAAAAGCATTTTTATAAAGTGTTACAATCTCAAAATGTTTATTGCGTTTTACAAAAAACTGTTTATAAGAGTTTGAGCTTCTCATAAAATTAAGTAGATGAATATGTGGTAAACTCATAAGACGCTTAAGAAATGGTGCATCAGCAGAGGCAATATAGAACATTGCATCTATCTGATTAGACTTTAACTCTCTATATGCTTTTGCACTCGGTATATATTTAAAATGGGTATTAAAGCCATTTATTCCTACAGAATCCAAAAGATTAAGTGTCACAGGTAAAATACCACTCCCCTTTTCACAAATAGCTATACGTTTTCCCTTTAAATCTTTAAGGTCATTTAGACGTTTACCTTTGTAAAAAATCCAAATAGGCTCATAAAGAATATTTGCTAAAGCATAAACATTGGGATTTTCTGTACCACCTTGTACAAAAGCAAAATCAACCTTACCATTTTGAAGAAACTCTTGAGCTTGGACACTCCCTTTTGTCTCTACAAGCTTTAAGGTTACTCCCTCTTTTTTAAACTCTTTAGCATATTTTTTAGCATATTGAGTATAGGCATCAACCTTAGAACCAACAGCAATTTTAATAACTTTTTTATGGTTATTGCTCTGTATTGCTATATATAAGATAGGTAACATAACTAAAATAATAAATAGTAGAACAATTTTTAATGTTTTCATAAATCAATTATACCAATAATCAAATCACTTTTACAAGAAATTAAAAAAATATGTTATAATTCGTTTAGGTGTGACAGGTAGTTGCTGGTGACATTACGTCACGAGAGGAAAGTCCGTGCTACACATGAGATAGGACTCCATCTAACAGATGGCCAGAGTAATCTGAGGGCAAGTGCAACAGAGAGTAGACAGCCATCTATTGAACAAACTGAAAAGGCATTTTGCCTTTCTCCCCTATTTCCTGAATTAGTAGATAGATGGTGATGGTGAAAGGGTGAGGTAAGAGCTCACCAGTACTTATGGTAACATAAGTAGCTAGGTAAACCCTGTCCGTAGCAAGAAGCAATGGTATAAAGTCTCATTACGCCATTGGATTGGCAAAAGTGCTTCGCTTGAGCGTATTGGCAACAATACGCCTAGATAAATAACTACCCGCGACAGAACACGGCTTATCGTCACACCTATTTAGGAATACAAATTAAATAACTACCAAATTTCAAAGGCAACTAAACAAATATCTTTAACTCTAGTTTTCCTTGAATTACGGGGAGTAGTCCTGCGTCAAACTATAGCTAAATCTATTCGTTTATTTACCTATGAAAATTGGCACTTATTTAATTTGCATTCCTTAAAGAAGATTAATGACTCTCCATTGAAACAGGTAATTTTTCCAATTTCCAAGCCATTATACCACCCTTCATATTGACTACATTAAAGCCATTATTACCCAAAATCCTAGAAGCAGACACCGAACGGCTTCCACTTCGACAATAAACCAAAACCTTTTTAGATTTATCAAGCATATTCAAGTTTTGAGCCAACTGTCCCAAAGGAATAAGTTTTGCATTTTCAATATGCCCATCATGTTTAAACTCATCAGGAGTTCGTACATCTAATAGAATTAAATTCTCATTATTCTCTATCATCTCATAGGCAGATTTTGGGTCAACCGACTCAAAATTTGCCATAATATATCCCTTAGAGTAAAGAATATACACACCCAATAAAACTAATACTATCCAAAACAATTTATCTGTTACTCTTTTCATACTATATTTTCCTTATTTAAACAGACTACTTCTAATTTTACAGTTGTGTCCATTATAGAGAATCTATCATCTTTTTTTATATCACTCAATGCTACCCGTTTCCCATTAGAAATAACCTCTGCCCAACCCTCTTTTTGTTTTAGTTTTGGGTCATAGAGTTTCATCTTTTGTTCTAAGGCATTTAAACTTTGAGTTTTAACTTGAAAAGCATACTCAAAATTCTCTCTTAGAAGCTGAGGTAGAGGGGTAACTTGGGCTTTAAACTGTATAAGTTTATAATCCATTACCCTTTGAAACTCCTCTTTTAACCCCTCAAACTCTTTTTCAATCATAGCAATTTTACTAGAGACTGAATGACGAGCAAACTCCTGTGCAAATACTATTAAACTCTGCTCTTTATTTAATAAAACCTGTCTAATAGTACGAGAATAACGGTTCTCCATCTCACTCAACGTATAAAGTACCTCATTTTGGTCAGGCAAAATCATCTCAATAGAAGCCGATGGTGTTGGAGCTCTCAAATCTGCCACAAAATCAGAAATAAGAACGTCAACTTCATGTCCAACAGCTGAGACCACAAAAGTGTTTAGATTAAAGATAGCATCGGCTACAACTTCTTCATTAAATGCCCATAAATCCTCTTTACTTCCACCACCACGACCAACAACAATAGCATCACAACCTAATGTATCAGCATAAGCTAAAGCCTCTGCAATCTGTGTAGCAGACCTATCACCTTGAACTAAAGTATCTATTACAAAGACTTCAAGTAGTCGCCAACGTTTATCTATAATTTTAAGCATATCTTGCAAACCAGCACTCTTAGAGGCTGTTACTAATGCCAATTTTTTAATATATTTTGGTTGTGGTTTCTTTCTTTGTGCATCAAAATAACCCTTTTGTTGCAACTTCTCTTTAAGCTGTTCATACGCAAGTGCCAAAGCCCCTTGACCAAAAGGCTCAACACTCACTGTCATAAGCTGATACTCTCCACGAGGGGTATAGACACTTATCGACCCATTAACCACCACATGTTGCCCACGCTCTAACCTGAACTTCATACGAGAGGCATTTGAGCGAAACATCACGCACTTAATACTTGACTCTTTATCTTTTATGGAGAAGTAGACGTGACCAGAGTTGTGGTAGGTTACTGATGAGACTTCGCCCTCTACTAAGATGTGCATGAAAGTTGTCTCTAGTAGGGATTTTATTTTTATGTTTAGGGAGGTTACGGTCATGGTTGGGTTATTCAAAAAAATATTCCTTTAATTATTATAAACAGCTATATTTTTAATATATTGATTTAACGTATATCTAAAACTCTCAATAAAAGCATCATCATATTTTTTTAAAAATTTATGAAGATACTTCACAATAAATTTACGAACAGCAATAAACTCATTTTCATCATTAAAGAACTCAAATATTTTTCTATCCATACTCTCATGATATTCAATATTATTTTTAGCCAAAAGAAAAAGTTCATCAGTCATATTGGTAAAATCTTTAAAAACTTTAGCTCGTCTTTGGGCTAACGCATCTTGATTTAAGTCACTATATTTAATGGTATAAACCATTCTATGACTATTTAATACATTATCAAAAACAACTATATTTCCTTTTAAGTCAAATCGAAACATATCATCATAATCATCTATTTCAGGATGTAAAAACTTTGGCTTTTCTATACGATTAAACATCTTTGTACTATATTGTAACTTTTTAAGAGTTCGTATTTTATCTTTAACTACTATCCTATCTACTTCAAAATGATTTGATTTTGTAGTATTACATATATCACAGATAGGTAAAAGATTACTCCAACTATAAGCCAAAGCATAATAGATACTTTTAGGTCGATAATGTTCAATTTTTATATAGCTTCGATTAAAATGCGTCTCACAATAAGCACATTTATTTCTATAAATTTCTTTTAGAGCATCTCTAATAGGATAATAGTCAATCTTTTTTTCTGTAAATTTACACTTATATCTACTACTTGAATCTTCATATTTTCTATTTTTACAATTCTTTTCATGAGCCGCCTCTAAAGCTTTGTCAACCAAACATAATGGTGTATATCTCCTACTATACTTTACCACTCATTACTCTCCAAACTCTTCATCAAAAGCATCATCTAACCAACTATCCACATCTTCATCGGTAGCTGTTGGGGTTTGATTTATTCGTTCCTTTATTTTTTTATGTATCCTATTATAAACATAGTCATCACTACTTAAATTCTCTTTTTTTGAACTCTCTTTTTCATCAAATGCTCTTGACTTAATAGTTCTCATATTAAAAAGTGGAGAAGTCATCAAAATATCAGAAGTATAATAAGAAATATCATCTATTTGACCAGTTATCTTAGTCTCCCTACCCTCTTTATAAACCTTATAAAAAACAGCATCTTCACTAGCACCAAGAACAGTTACCAAACTATGCGTAATCATAATAAACTGAATATTTGGAAAGACTTTTCGTAAGTTATAGACAAAATCATATTTCCAAGTTGGGTGAAGATACAAATCAACCTCATCAATCAAAACAATAGCTTTGAAATTTTCTAATTTTGTAACTTTTTCATTACTCTCTTTTTGATTGTCTATTAACCGTGAAACTAAATCACATATCCATATTAAACTGCTTTTATACCCCTCTGAAAACTCCTCAAATTGAACAACTAAATTATCATTATCGTACAAAGTTATTTGAGTATTCTTTTTTTCTATTTTAAATTTATCTTTAAAAA
>JALUKJ010000097.1 GCA_027056615.1 Campylobacteraceae bacterium
ATAAAGAAGTAACACGATATCAGTATTATGAGATTTCTAAATTTGCGTGGTATGTTATAAAAGACATAGAGATTGATGAAGAATTAATAACTCGTATTATAGAAGATTTTAAAAATTGTATTGATAATACTCATTGATTTAAAGCTTTTTTGATATATTAAGAAAAAATATACTGGTAAAACATGATTCTAGGTATTCTCAATAATAAATATTTTTATGTTATAATATTAGCACGGAACATGAGAGGATGACATGTTGGAATCAAGAATATCATTAGGTATTCGTTATCGTGGGTTCGATTCCCACCCATGTTCTGTTATCACTTCATAATATTTGCTTTTTAGCGTATCCTCATAAATAATTCCTGCTGTTATAACAGTATTGATACTCCCAAATTTAGAACTATAGTTTGGCTGAACAACTATTTTAAAAAGTAACTTGTAGTTACTATCAATATAGATAAGATTACAGTGCTTTTTTTGATTATCGAAGATTATTTTATGTGGAGAATGCAAACTTTTATATATCTCTTTTATTCTCTCATCAGGTATGGCTTTACCTAACTTTTTTTTGAAATCTCTCAATATATGTTTGTAAGCTCTAACCGTCAAATAGATATATTTACTAGAGACTTCTATAGATTTTGATTTTAAAAAAAATATAACCTCACTACTTAACTCTCCAACAATAATTTCATTTTTAGTTATAGTTTGATTTTGAATATTACTGATAAACTCTTCTAAATTCTTTTTATATTTTTCCATATCTGAAAGTATTACTAACATGTATTTGAACTAATAGATAATTATTTAAAATAATAGCAAAAAATTCTTTATAAAAATCAAAATAGATATTAACTTATATTTAATATTGTGATATAATAACATTCCACCTTATAAAAGACGATGGCAAGTCGGTGGTCATTGAAAAGTTTTCAATGAAAATTAAAAAAAGAGTATCAAAAATCCTTGATATAGTTGGTCAAAAGATATATCGAGCGATAATGCAGTAATTGTTAGTTTTACTTATATTCTTTTATGAATTTAACAATAATAATTGATAAAAATAACTAAAATAGTAAAATTCATGTATTAAATAATAATTACCTTAAGCCTCAATAGTTAGGCTACGACATCTTAACTGCCAATTCTTGTAAAGGAAAGTTATAATATTAGTTTATTATGGCTAGTGAGGTGAAACTGAAGTATTTAGAATATTATTGTATAATAGATTGATAATCATTCTCGATACTCTTATGATTTCTATTATTTTCTATTGAAAAAGATACTATTAGTAATGTGTACAGGCAATAGTTGTGTTTGCAAATATAATTTTATGCAAATTTGACTTTGTGGTGCGTTAAAAAACAGCACCCTACGCGTCATCAAGCTTTTTTAAAAGCTCTAAACCTCTTGCTCTATCTGCTTTTGCTACCATTACATCAAAGCGTGTTTTTGCATCAAATTGAGTCAATGCAATGGTGGCTAACTCATCAAAAAGCTTGTTAAGAGAAATCTCTTTGCTCTTGGCATAGCTTTTTAATCGCTCATACTTACTATCAGGAATTCTTAGTGTTAATGTACTCATTTTCTATACCTCTCTATAAACTGTTTTGGGGTTAAAACCTCTATGTCGAACTTAAGCTCTCCACATTCAATATCT
Organism: Campylobacteraceae bacterium; assembly: GCA_027056615.1. GTDB lineage: Bacteria > Campylobacterota > Campylobacteria > Campylobacterales > Sulfurovaceae > UBA1140. The sequence goes on from JALUKJ010000097.1 coordinate 1,663, forward strand.
TTAATGTTATCGGTAATAATAACCGAACTGTTACTTGCTACAGCCAACTCTATTAAAAAATCGTCTCCCTTATCATCAAGATTTGGTCTCCATAAATAGAAAATTTCATTCCATTTGCAAGTTGAAAGAAAAGCGTGAAACAACTCCTCTTGCTCTTGAATGGTTAAAGAGCATAAAGCTTTAATCTTCTCTCTTTTCATCACATCTTCATACTCTAAAAAAAGCGTGGTACTAATTTGAGAGGCAATTTTATCTAGCAATGCCCATCTAATAACTTCACGACTTGCTCCATCTTTACTAATAAGAGCAGAAATCCATACATTGGTATCTATTACTACATTCATGAACTATGATAGCATATATGATGTTAAAAATAGCTTTTAGTGATTGAGAGATAAAAACTATGATTTTAAAAAAATTCTCTCAATTTTAAGAAAAAACTTATCTCCAAAGAGTATAATTAACCAACTAATTAGTTACTATAAAAATATAAAGGAAACAAAAAATGAATGTACCAACACCAGAACAAGTAGAAGCAATGATGATAGAGAAGATGGTGGCTTTACCTCAATCTTTAAATTCAGCAAAAGCGATTGACCCACGATTTTTAATTGAACAAGCGATGAGTAGCAAATTTAGTATACAAGATGAGAAAAATCCATTTGACCCTAAAACCTCTATGATGTTGGCTTTGGCTACCTCTATTACTCTTGGAAGTGATGAGTGTGTTATGGAGCAGACTAAAATGCTTAAAAAGATGGGAATAACAAAAGAGGAGTTAGCCTATTTAGTTAAGATTGTAAAACATGCTCACTCTAGTGCTGTTATGGGAAATGCTAAAATGGCATTTGATACATTTGAGAGTTAATTTTTGACCAAATACCTACAACGTAAAAAACGCTATATAAAAAGTGTCAATATAGCGTTTTTGGTTATTCCTATTCTCCTTCTTCCACCCCTTTTAGAGTGGTATTTAGATTTAAAAGAGAGTGCTTTTTTTACTCAATATTATGATGAAATTTTAGTCACCAATATTCTCTATATTGTCTTAGTAAGGTTTTTACTGCTTGATAGTGCCATATTTATTTTTAGTCGCTCAAAATACCATGTACATGTAGCACTGATTCAAGTGGTTTTACTCTATTTAGAGATAACCCTTGTGACCATTGTCTATTATGCTATTGTGTTTAATATCTTTGACCCCTTTTCACTGTTTCATTTAAGTGCCTCATTTACACCTGAAAATATGAAAGATATTCATGAGCATAGCTTTATAACCTCTATGTATATCTCAACGGTAACTTTTACCACTTTAGGTTCAGGAGATTGGATACCTCAAACATTAATGGCTATGGTAGCTGTGATTTCTGAGGTTATTTTAGGAGTAGTGCAAGGTGGAGTTTTTGTGGCTATTATTATTTATGCTCATCAGAATAAGGAAAACGAGGTTTAACAATTATGTTTACGAATTTTCTCCACTAATTCATTATTTTATGAAATAGTTTAAGCAATCAAACTTTATAATTAACCATATAGTTAATAGGATATATAATGCAAAAAAAAACCAGAGATTCAGAAGCAACTAAAGCAAAAATTATTCACACCTCCATGATGCTCTTTTCTACCAATGGGTACGATGCCACCACAGCAGATGAGATTTCTAAAGCGTGTGGAGTAAACAAAGCAATGATTTTTTACTACTACAAAAACAAAGTAGGACTCTATGGTGCTGTACTTAGCCAAGCTTTAGAGTCCATACATGATGAAGTCATTAGTAAAGATAAAGAGTATTTACACCCTTTAGAAGATTTAGAAATATTTATTAAATCAAACAGATATTCTGATTTAGATGCATCTGTATTTTTATCGGAAATTGCTAAGTAAAAACTATATGATATTAATACAAATCATAAATAAATTTTATTGTTTTTTTAAACTTTTAAATAAAAATAATTATTGTGCAGATTATAATTATAAAACATTTCAAGAGATACCTTTCTCGTTATTAAAGAAGAAAGGTATAAAATATATTATCAGTGATATAGACCAAACAATTGTTTCCCAAAGTAATAATCTTTTATCAGAATCTATGCAAAAGAAGTTAGAAGAAGTTCAGGAACTTTTTGGACAAAATTCCTTTTGCCTACTAACAAATGAACCATCTGACAAAAGAACAAAATATTTTAATCTTTTTGATATTGATGTTATAGATTCAAAAAAAGATAAAAAACCTTGCATAAATGCTTTCTTGAACGCTTCTAATTATTTCGGAGAAAAGATTAAATTAGATACTATTTGTTTTATAGGAGATAGACTATTTACAGATATAATTGGAGCTAATAATGCAGGAATGATAACTATTAGAGTTAATGTTTTAGATACTAAATCAGATACTTTTATAACCTCTATCTTAAGACGGATAGAGAAAATCTATATTGAAAGTTGTTTATCTCAAACCAACTGAACAAGCAACAACCGAGCAGAACTATTATATTTAACCAATAGCTTTAGCCCATCTTTTAGTTCAACAGCATCACCTATAGCAATCTGTTTTTTGTCTCCTACTTCTGTAACATCAAAAAGTTGGTTTAATTTTTCATTAACAAATAGCCAATGATTATTGTGAAAAATACAATACCCTACACGACTATTATCTTTAGGGTCTAGTCGTTCATTTGGTGTAATATTTCTATCTACATGCCAAGGAAAGATAGATTGGTCTTTATAAATCATCAAGCGATGGTCATCAGGTATAAACCGTCCATGTCCTCTATCGGAATATAGATTAATAACAGGTAGTTGCCCTTTGTAAGGAGTTTGACAAAAAGGACAGATAGGTTTTCTACTGTTATCAAAAACATACCATTGAGTTAAACACTCTTTGTTTGCACAAGGTTGAATTAAATCAATTGTTTTAATTAAAGCTTGTTCCCACTCATTGGCTGTTGGGCGTTTCTGAGGATTGTGTAAGCCATCAACAAATGCCTCTTTAAAAAGCTTAGAGAGATAAGGACC
>JALUKJ010000098.1 GCA_027056615.1 Campylobacteraceae bacterium
GGGATAATTGCATTATGTTTAGCATACTTCACCATCTTGGTCTCACGTACATCTATAATGGCTAAGTTGTTATGTTTTTTTGCCATATCTACAATACGATTTGCCACAATAGGGTGTGCCTCCATAGTATTTGAACCAATTACTAGCATAAACTCACAATCATAAATGTCATTATAAGGGTTGGTCGCTGCCCCCTCACCAATGGTTGCTCTCATTCCCTTAAGCGATGGAGAGTGACAAACCCTAGCACAGTTATCAACATGAGGAGAGTCCATTGTCTCACGACAAAATTTCTGAAAAGAGTAAGAGCTTTCACAACTAGTCCTTGCTCCACCAATGGCACAAAAGCTATCACCCCCAAAAGTCTCTTTTATCTCGGATAGTTTCATAGAAGCAATCGAGGTTGCCGTATCTAAATCACACGTCCAAAAGGTATCATCAAAGATTTTCATCTTATCTTCAAATTTAGCTTTTATAGTTGGGTTTTTATCTAAAAAGGTTTTACGAATACGTGGCTCTCGTACTCTCTCATCAGAATCAACAAAATCAAACCCAAACTTTCCTTTAATACAGAGTTTCCCTTGTGAAACAACTCCATCTTTTTGAGCATAGATTTTAGTAATTTTATTATTCTGGACTACCCCTGTAATGTCACAACCCACACCACAATAGGTACATACACTCTCTATCTCTTTTACGTCAAATTTTTCTGTCATAGACTAACCCTTGATAAACTCTTTTTGAATTAAGACTATTTTTATCCTATTATTACTTAAAGTTAAGAAGTTTTAGTTATTTTAATTTAAAAAAGATATAATATCAAAAATTTAAATAAGGAATAAAAATGAATAATTTTAAACTACCATTATCACTAATAGGAATATTTTTATTATCAAGTTCTACATATGCTATTGAGCTTACTGACTATAAAGTTATTGAAGGAGAATATTCTGATGCATACCTAGATGGAAGTCTAAATGTAAATGATGATTCAGACAAAGAACAAACAAGTTATAATGCAAATGTTAGTGCTAAGTTAAATAGTGTTTATACAACAGCACCATATACATTGAAATACTATATTCAAGGTCAAGGTTCTACTGTTAGAGGCTCAGATAACAATGATAGTAGAGAGAGTCAATATAATGCTGAAGCCTATATTAAAGGTAATAAATACATTAATAATGATGACACCTATTATGTTTATGGTGATTCTAAACTTAAATACCAAAAACTATCTACATTATCAAAAGCTTCTGACCCATATTTAGAAATTGGTGCAGGTATGGGTTATGGTCGTATGTATATTGCTACACCACTTGCAAGTGCAATGAGAATTGCTGAAGACTTGAAAGAGTACAAAATCATTAAACCATCTGTTTCAGATAAAGCATTAATTGCTTTAGCAAAAATAATTGGTTTAGAGAGTCAGTATGCAAGTAAATATGGTTCAAATGACTATAAGCAATATTGGTATTCAGACATGGAAAAAGTATTAAAAGAGAATGATGCACTTGTAAATAATGAACTTTCTGCTACAGGTGTTGTTAGACTTAATTCTATTTTATCTACAAATGATTCAAGAAGTGTACTATCCAGATTACATGGTTGGACAGTTCAAGCAGGTGCAGGACAAGTACTTTCTGATTACAATGGGAATAGTGGAGATACAACAGTAAATGCTGAGTTTGATTATGCATTACCATTTGGTTATACCTCACAACTTCAAGAGACTCTCTCTACAGCAAAAGTACTAGATAGCTCTTCTGATTTGGACTATAAAATAACTAATAAGTTATACTATACATATGAGCTATCTGATAAAATTGACTGGATTAATAGTTGGAATCTTGAATTTTCAAAAGCGAATAACTCAGGAGATGATGTAACTACAAATTCATTAGGAACAACTTTTAGATACTATCTTGCAAATCAATTAACATTTAATACTACACTTTCTCTAAATAAGGCTGATGGAAATAATCTTGGTATTAGAGAGACAAAAGGATGGAATACAGCACTAACCTCAAGTATTAGCTATCGTCTCAAATAGATAAAAAATATCTAATTAGGACTAATTTTATCTGATTTAATTATAAGTTAAGAACTTTTTGTTATTATCTTCTTAACTTAATAACAAGGAATAACAATGTCAAAAATTAATGTAGAACTAGAGTGTGGATGTTTTAGAAAGAGTGTTTATGAGAATGAAATGGAGTTTGCTTCAAAAGATGAAGCACTACAACAAGCCCTACTTATGGAGAACCATATGAACCAAAAATTTTGTCAAAAACATACATTTACAGCAATAGAAAAAGGTGATGATATTTATATTGCAGTTGAAATGAGACCTAAAGAGTCATCAGGTGGATGTTGTGGTGGTGGACACTGTTCGTAACACTTTTGATTTGGTGCGATGGCAATCGCACCCTACAAGTTATTTAAAATTTCCAAATACTAATGGGGCTTTTAGGTCAAGCTCTTTTACGGCTTTCATAACTTTTTGTAAATCATCTATCTTTTTTCCTGTTACACGAACCTCATCACCTTGAATTGATGGTGTTACTTTTAACTTTAATGCTTTAATAGCTTTTACTATCTCTTTAGCTTCATCTTTCTCTATACTATCGACTATTTTATAAATTACTTTTGTATTACCACCTGAAATTCCCTCTGTTTTTACCTCTTCAAGTGATTTTCCTGCAATATTTCTTTTGATAAGTTTTGAGATTAGTATATCTTTTAGTGCATCAATTTTCTGTTCGCTAGAAGAGCTAAGAGAGACAATCTTTGCCTTTTCATTTAAATTAATCTCTGCTACTAATCCCTTAAAATCAAAACGTGTTGCTACCTCTTTTTGTGCCATAATAATTGCATTTTTCATCTCCATCATATCGAGCTTTGCTGATATATCGAAGTAGTGGTCTTTTGCCATAATAATTCCTAATATTTTTTTGATATTTTAACATATTACATACTCTAAACAAACTCTATGCTATAGTTTTAAAAATTATCTAAAGAGCAAAAATGAAAAAAATCACTAGAAGAGTTTTTATAGCCTCCTCTGTATTAGCAGGAACAGCTTTAGTACTTTTGCCACAAAACAAAAAGACCCATGTAAAACTAGAACTCTTTAAAACCCTTGAAGCAGTGCAAGAGGTACTCTTTCCTAAAGGGCTAAAAGCCCCCTCTGCCTCTGAGTTTGGTGCAACGGCTTACCTTGCCAATGTCTCCTCTCACTCCTCTTTTTTAGAGTCTGATTTAAAGTTTTTAAAACGTGGAGCTGGGGAGTTAATGGATAGATATAATGACTTTTTAACCCTTTCACCAAAAGAGCAAGATAAGAAGTTAAGAGAGTTTGTCAAGAGTAGTAGACTTGGAGAGAATTGGGTAGCTTTTGTGCTTTACTTTACTCTTGAGGGACTTTTAGCAGACCCTATATATAGTGGTAATAGAGATAAATCAGGCTGGAAATGGCTTGGTCACCATGCAGGACAACCACGTCCACAAAAACCATTTGGAGAACTTGTATAATGTATGATGTATGTATTGTAGGTACAGGGGCAGGAGCTTCTGGGGTAGCCTATAAATTGGTAAAAGCTGGAATAGATGTTGTTATGCTTGAGCGTGGAGAGTTTTACAAAGAAAAAGATTTTTCAAAAGATGAAATAGCATACTGTAGACGCGAAATAGTCACTCCACCATTTAAAGAGTCCTACCACACCATTGAAGATTTAGAAGATGGTAAGTGGGTGAAAACCTCTACAAGAGAGACAGAGAGTACCTTTTTTAATGGTAATATTGTGGGAGGTTCTTCTAACTTTATGAGTGGTTATTTTCATCGTATGAAACCTAAAGATTTTAGACTTTTAAGTGAGTTTGGAGAGATAGAGGGTGCAAATGTGGTTGATTGGGTGGTGGACTATAAAGAGTTTGAACCCTACTATGAAGAGGTTGAACGCTTAGTTGGAGTAAGTGGAGAGGTAACTCCATATAAGTACCATGAACCAAGAAGTACAAAAGAGTTCCCCTACCCTCGTTTAGATGAACATCCAATTTCAAAAAAGATTGATGAGGCGTGTAAAAAATTAAACTTTATAGCCTATAAAACTCCTCGTGCTATTTTGTCTAAATCTAAAGAGAAACGTAATAACTGCTACTACTCTAACTATTGTGGAAGTTATAGTTGCTCTTCTGGTGCAAAAGGCTCGGCTAGAGCTTCTCTGCTTCAACCTCTATTACATAGAAAAAATTTAACCATTGTTACCAATGCTTTTGTAAAACAGCTTATTGAAAAAGATGGAAAAGTGAGTGAAGCTATTTATGTTGATAGAAAAACAAAAAAAGAGCATCGAGTTAAAGCTAAACTTTTTATTGTAGCTTGTCAAGCTGTAGAGAGTTCACGTCTGCTTTTAAACTCAAAATCTAAAAAGTTTCCTAATGGTCTAGCCAACAACCACAACCAAGTAGGAAAAAACCTTCTATTTTCAGCAGGAGGAATTGGACATGGAGAATTTGATGCTACTAATATGAACTTTAAAGAGCTAATGGAAGAGGGAACTTTTGTAAATAGAAGCCTTTGTGATTGGTACTTTTATAATGATAATGGCTTAAAAAAAGGGGGTATTGTTGACTTTTTATTTGAACATGCAAATCCCATAAGCAAAGCAGTAA
>JALUKJ010000099.1 GCA_027056615.1 Campylobacteraceae bacterium
TCTGTTAACATTATATCTAACATATACGAGGTCACAAATACGCAGTTTGACCATTCCAATTAAAAACATTTCATTTTATAACATTTCATTTTACATTTTAAAAGGTGGAATATTATTATATCCCAATATTAAATATAAATCAATATCTATTAATTCAAATACATATTAGTAATACCTTAGTCAAAAAAATATCTGAAATTGTAAAGTCCTATTTTTAGGGATTTGAAAAATTGGTCAAAAAAATGGCTAAATGGCTAAGGTATTGTGTGGGCAATTATATATTATATATAAATGAAGTAAATACTTAAAACTAAAAAAACTGCATCTAATCAACAAATTCTTACAAATTATTAAATTACACATGATATAATTCAACACTTTTCAAAAAATGATTAAATATTAAAACAACAAGGATTAAATATGGCAGTAAGTTTAAGTAAAGGTGGAAGAGTTTCACTAAGTAAAGAGGCACCAGGATTAAAGAATATCAAAGTAGGTTTAGGTTGGGATGCAAATACAACTGATACAGGTGCAGAGTTTGATTTAGATGCGTCACTTTTTTTAGTAGGTAAAGATGGTAAAGTCTTAAGTGATTCTCACTTTATTTTCTATAATAACGCTACTTCTCCTGATGGTGCAGTTGTTCATCAAGGTGATAACCGAACAGGAGAAGGTGATGGTGATGATGAAGTTATTGAGATTGACTTATCAAAAGTAGCTCCTGAAGTAGATAAAATTATTTTTACAGTAACTATTGACGAAGCAGACAGCAGAGGTCAAAATTTTGGACAAGTAAACAACTCATTTATTAGAATTCTAAATCAAGCAGGTGAAGTAGAAATTACAAAATATGAACTTGACGAAGATTACTCAAGTGAAACAGCAATTAACTTTGGTGAACTTTACCGTAAAAACAATGGTTGGAATTTCAAAGCCGTTGGTGCAGGATTTAATGAAGGACTTGCAGGATTTTGTAAAACCTATGGAGTAAATGTCTAATGGCAATTAATTTATCAAAAGGTCAAAAGATAAACCTTAAAAAAGAAAATGGAAGTAATTTAACCTCTTTTTGTATTGGTGCAAATTGGGGTGCTATAGAAACAAAAGGTTTCTTTGGTGGTCCAAAGAAAGAAGCTGTAGATTTAGATTTATCAGTTGGTACTTTTGATAGCAATAAAAATTTAGTAGATGTTATTTATTTTGGTAACTTAAATAGTGCAGGGGTTGTTCACTCTGGAGATGATACAGTAGGTGATGTTGATGGAGATGATGGGCTAGATAACGAAATAATTCAAATAAATCTCCCTCAAATTCCTGCCAATATTGATAATGTAGTTTTTGTACTTAACTCATACCAAGGTCAAGATTTTGCAACTATTCCTTTTGCATCAATTAGGCTTTATGAAGGTACACCATCGCGTGTAAATAATATTGTAGCAACCTATAATATAGCAAGTGATGCTCAATTTGCTGGTTTTGTTTCAATGATTTTGGGTAAACTTTATAGAAGAAATGGAGAGTGGAAATTTTCTGCAATTGGTGAACCAACGAGAGATAGAAAATTGGAACAAACATTACAAACAGTACAAAAAAAATATTTATAATAGCAAGGACAGGATATGTTAGATTGGAATAAAATAAAAAACAGAACAAGTGAACTCTTTGGTGAAGCAGGTAGAAAGCTTAGACAATATACACCAGAGAGCTTTTCTAAAGAGAAAAAGTTTGTTAATGCATTAGTGCTAAGTATGGCACTTATGACAATGGCAGACAAAAAAGCTGAAACCGAAGAGATTATTGCATCAATTGATTTAATTAATGATATTGATGAAATTAATGATTTAAATCTTACTACCGAGGCAATAGAACTTTATGAGTTTCATATAGAAGAGATGTCAAAAGCTATTGAGAGTAAAACAAAATGGATATTGATGGAAGCAAAATTACTCTCTGAATTAGGAAAGATGAAAGCCTATCCAGAATATCCACCAATGATAGAAGCACTTATTGCTCATATTGCACAAAGTGATGGAAACTTAGACCCACTAGAAGTGGAAATGCAAAATAAAATTTTAAATGCTATTAAGCAATAAAATTACTCTAAAAACAGGTGTGTTAAAAGTTGAACAGAACCAAATCTTAGAGCGTTTAGTAGGCTATAGTTCTCGGATCAATAAAAAAAGAGGTTTTTTCTTTGTAAGTAAAGTTTTAGGTAAGCATATTTCATGCAAACCTTCGCTTATGAGAACTATTTATAAGGAGTTAGCAGAGTTAATTCCTAAAAGTAGAAAAAAAACCCTTTTTATAGGTTTTGCAGAAGCAGCAACAGGCTTGGGACAAGGGTTTTTTGAAGCTTTAGACCTCAACAATGGTTTTTATATACACTCTTCAAGATTTAAAACTTCTCATAAAGTTTTATTATCTTTTCAAGAAGAACATTCTCATGCTCCTAGTCATATTTTTTATGCTCCTAAAGATAAAGAACTTCAAAATTTATTGAAACAGATTACGAGAGTTATACTTATAGAAGATGAAGTAACTACAGGAAATACAGCCAATAACTTGATTAATGCTTTACAAAAAGTGCTTCCTCAGGTCAAAGAGTATGCACTTGTGAGTATTTTAGATTGGACAACACAGAAATATCCAAACTTTGAAATATATTCTCTCTATAAAGGGAATTTTAGCTTTGAAAAAAATGATAAAGAGTGCCTTAGCAATATAAAATCAGAAGCTAAAGACATTCTCTCACTAGAAGATATTATTCCATATAATTTTGCTAGATATGGTACAAAAAAACTAGACATAAATATCAAAAAATATCTAAATTTAAAGGCTTTAAAGTCGAAAAAAGTTTTAGTTTTAGGTACGGCTGAATTTATGTATGTTCCTTATCTTTTGGCACAATATTTGGAGGATTCTGGCATTGAAACCTATTTTCAAGCCACAACACGAAGTCCTATTAATATTGATGGGATTATCACCTCGAAAATTGCTTTTAAAGATAATTATTTTGAAAATATTGATAATTTTCTATACAATGTTATAGATAGAGACTATGACAAAATAATAATATGTTATGAAACCACGGCACTGCCCCAAAACTTTGATCTAAAAGAGAAATTAGCAAAAAAATTTGATATTCAGGAGATTTTTTTTGATATTTAGTGGAAGTTACTTAACAGATGATGTAGAGTTTTTGCTCAAAGTTATAGATATTGATTTTACTTCAATAGAAGAGAAAGAGAAGTTAATACAATCGGGTCAATCTCACTATTCTGAAATGATTAACCAAGAATATGAGCCAACCAAAGCTTATCTGAGTACATTTTATGAAGTGTATCACCTAAATAAAATGCGTTTTGCAAAAGATATTTTGTCTCTTGCTTACCATTTAAACCAAAAAAAGAATATAGTCTTGGTCTCTTTAGTTCGGGCAGGGACACCTATTGGCGTTTTGTTAAAAAGAGTTTTAAAAGAGGTCTTTGGGCATGAGGTAAAGCACTACTCTATCTCTATTATTAGAGACAGAGAGATAGATAATATGGCTTTGCTTCATATTATAAAAGCCTATCCTCAATCTGAAATAATTTTTATTGATGGTTGGACAGGAAAAGGGGTGATTAACCGTGAACTCAAAAAGTTTATTGCAGAGTTTAATAGTAATTATAGTCAAAATATAAGCGATAAACTTTATGTAGTTTCAGATATTGCAGGTGTGGCAGATTTTAGCGTTACGCATGATGATTATCTTATTCCCTCTTCGGCTCTAAATTCCACTATATCAGGATTGGTTAGTAGAAGTATTTTAAATGATAAATATATTCAAAAAGGTGATTTTCATGGTTGTAAACATTATACTAATTATAAAAAAAGTGATATGAGCCTATGGTTTATAGAAGATATTTTGAGCATAATTACAGACCTAAAGCCCAATAAAAAAGCTTTGAGTAAAAAAGATAAACAGTTACAAAAAAATATAGAAGAGTATATTGCAAATATTATGCAAAAATATAGTGTTAGTGACATCAACCATATCAAACCAGGAATTGGTGAAAGTACTCGTGTACTTTTAAGACGCATTCCTTATATTATCTTAGTCAAAGATTTAAGCTGTGAAGATATAGAACATCTTTTACATCTTGCCAAAGAAAAGCAGGTTAAAATTGTAGAAGACAAAACACTTCCTTATACTGCACTTGCTATTATTAAAAATCTACAAAAGGACTAAAATGCCAAAAAGAATATTTTTTTTTAGTGATATAGATGATACACTGATTCAAACTAAAAGAAAAACTGATTTCAATAAAAATACTATTGTTGCATCTTATACCAAAGAGGGTGAAGAAAACTCTTTTTTTTATGAGGGTACAAAACTTTTTGTAGATACAATTATAGATTCAGGTATGACCTTTATCCCCACTACGGCTAGAAACTTAGCATCATATGAAAGAACTGTTTTTTATAAAAATCCCGAGATTAAATATATTATTTTAAATTTTGGAGGGCTTATACTTTTAGACAATAAAGAAGACAAAATATGGACAAAGATTATGAATTCCTCTTATAAAAAAATTACACCATTAAACAAACTCTATAAAAATCTATTGCAATATTTTAATGATAATGATTTAAAGCTTCAAGTAAAAATTATAGACAGTTACTATA
>JALUKJ010000100.1 GCA_027056615.1 Campylobacteraceae bacterium
GTTAAAATAATTATATCAATATATCTTGATGTATAAGTGAACAACTGCTATAATACTATAAAACATAAAGGATATAAATGAGCAGTTTTTTTCAATATGGTGAAAAAGTAGATGGATATGATGTCCTAGTTTTAAATGAACGAGAAGCACGAGCAGGTGCAGGGATTCTTTTTGCAATAGGTATACTAAGCCTTGTAAATGCTGTCGCATTGGGGCATGTAATTGTCACTAAATTTTTTATTACTTTTTTTACCTTAGATTTTTTAATTCGGGTAATTCAACCACGTTATTCACCAAGTCTATTAATTGGTCGGCTATTTGTTCAAAATCAACGCCCTGAGTATGTAGGTGCAACACAAAAACGATTTGCATGGGGTATTGGACTACTTTTAGCCATACCTATGTTTTACCTATTGGTAATAAACTTTCAACCAAACCCAATTAAAGTCTTAGTCTGTATTATCTGTTTAATACTTCTTTTTTTAGAGTCAGCGTTCTCTATCTGTTTAGGGTGTAAACTCTTTGGACTTTTCAAAAAAGACCCTGTCACTCATTGCCCTGGAGGTGTTTGTGAGATTCGACCTAAAGAGCCTGTACAGAGATTTAATTTGGCTCAAAAGATTATTGCTTTGGTAACAGTTTTAGTCTTTAGTTTTGGACTATACAGCTACTTTACAAAGGTTGAAAGCAAAACTTTTTTAGCTCAAAAGATAAAGTTTATGATGATGAGTCAAGCTGAATTAAAAGCTTATCAAGAGGAGAAAGAAGCACGTGAATTTGATGAGTTTTAAGATTATGAGGCATTTAAAGAAACGTATTAATAGATAAAAGTAACCCTACTTCCAAAAGTAGAAAAAATATTAAAGGAAAAACCAATGAACAAAAATGTATTTAAAACAAATAACGGTGTAAAAATAAACTTTACAGGTGTAGTTCAAAAACAGCAGATAGTAAAAATGGTAGAGAACTGTGCCACAGGTCAATGTGAGTGTATGAGCGATGCAACCAAAAAGAAGATTAGCAATATGCAAGTTGAGGGGAAAGATGGTAACGTAGAGTTACAACTAACAGGAGATGTGGCAAAAGAGGAGATAGAAAAAGCCCTTGCTAAATCTAAAGTGTTAAAGAAAGACTAAAATGGATATTTTTCTAAAAACGATAGGTTCTATCAATGACGAGATACGCATAAAGATTTTAAACTTTATTAATCAAAATGAAGAGGTCTGTGTATGTGACATTGAGAGTGCTTTCAATATGATTCAATCTCGTGTTTGACGTCACCTAAAAATTTTAAAAGAGGGTGGCTTTTTAAAAGTAGAATGCCGAGGACGTTGGGCATTCTACAGCATACGAACCTCACTTGATGCCTTTCGAAAATCTATTTTGGATGAGATTGCTTGTTTGGGGTTGGAGTTGCCTGATGGTAAGTTTGAGTGTAAGAAAAAATAGAGAAGTTAGAAATTAAATTCTACATTCTCTATTTTTCTTTTCATCAAAAGCTACTTCTTTTTCTTATCATCTATTTGATAAAGAAAAATTCCAGATGGGCGTTTTACTTGATAGATTTCACGCTCTAAAAACCACCCTTTTGTATCTATAACATCAACTTCATTTGCTCCATTGACCGATACATATAGAGATGGGTACTCTTTTGACCATCTAACATGAAGTACTTTACCTTTAAAGTGGAATGTCTTAATAACCTTTAGAGTTTTTGTATCTATTATTTGAATATAAGGAAAATCTTTACCACTAAATGTAACAGCTATATATTTTTGGTCTGGACTTAAAGATGTAAATACAGGTAAACCTTGTACTTCTATATTTTTTAAGAAGTTAAACTTTTTATCGTAAACCATCACTTGATTGTTTCCCACAGCAGGTATAAATGTTTTATCATGGCTTAATGACCAAAATCCAAAATGTGGTATTTTAAGTACAGGTTTATTACCATCACCTGTAACTGGAATGAGTTTATAACTCATTTTATCTAAGTCAATAACACCAAATCCTTTGGTTAAAAAGAAACCTACAATATAGGTTTTTCCTTGTATCATTGCATCAAATGGCATTTTGCCAACATCAAACTCTTTTTCTAGTTTAAATTTAGGTGTGGTTTTTGTACTATTTACATCTTTGTAAATACTCACTTTATCGTTGTCCATCTGTGCAAAAATAAGTTTGTCATTATAGATTTTAATACCTACATTTTTAGAACCTGTTTTTATCTTTTGAAGAGGTTTTAAGTCTCTGTTTAAAATATCGACACTCTTGTCATCATAGTTTGCAACAGCTACATAGTTTTTACCAATAACAAAGCCAATAGCAGATTTACTTGTTTTGTACTCTGCTAATTTCTTCTCTGTTTTTGGGTCAAACTTTACAACATATCCATCACGACTAATTAAATAGCCATCATCACCATCAAATTTAATAACCCCATGGTTCATGTTGTGCATGTTTTTCATATGTCTTTTAGTTAAGCCATCTTCTATAATAGCTACCGATTGTGACTCTCTTTCAACTACAAAATACTTCTCTTTTGCACTAAGCGTAGTAGTTGTAAAAAGTGAAGCTATAAATAGCACTGTTAATGAAAATCTCATATTTATCCTTTTTATAATTTTGATAATATCATACTCTTTATTAGCATTGGTTTTATTAAATTTTTATCTTCTAACTCTATGGCTTTTGTACAATCGCTCTTTGCTAATTGAACATAGAGAGAAATCACTACTTTATCACCTTTTTTCAAAATAGGTATAGTGTATGTTAAAGTTTTACTCTCTTTTGCATTTAAGTTATTGACACTACCCTCTGTTGCTGTAGCTGGTACTATGATTTTTTTACCATCTCTTTTAAAGCTATATGCAAAATAGGCTTTTTTATCTTCACTTGGACTATTTTTATAGTTAATCCAAACAGTTTTATCTTTTTGTTTTACTTCTATTTTTAAAAATTTTGCTCTTGCAGGTTGTATAATCAAAGGGTGTGCCATTTTATTTGTTAGGGTTACTTTTAACTCTTTACCATTAATGGTTGCATTAATATCTACACCTTTTTTTCTAAACTCTTTATCATGAATACCTAAAAATTTATGACTAGCATGGTGTCCTCTAGCTCTTTTGTCCATCTTTTCTGCTCCACCCTCAACTTCTGGCATATGACACTTTATACACTCAATACTATTTTGGTTATTACGCATGGCTCTAAAAATAGTGACATTATTATCGTTAAGTTTATGTGAATGACAACCCATACAGACATTTTGAGCATAGATAGGATTTTTGCTTGATGAGTGTTTATTACTGTCATCAGGATTAATCAATCGTCCATAAAGAGTGGATTTAAAGTTTTCAGCTTGTCGTGCTTTTACATTAATATTATGTTTATGAGCTTTTTTAACATAGGCGATAGTATGGCAGAAATAGCAAGAGATAGCATCTGTATGAGTTTTATTGTCTTTATTAGGTCGAGCTTTACCCTCAATTAAATCTTTTAAATTATCTGCCATTGGCATGTGACAAGTAGCACATGCATATTTTTTAGAGTCTGCTTTATTGGCTACTTTTCGATGAAGTTCATCATTAAAGTACCCTTTTGAGTGTGCTGATGTTTGATACTCTTCATATATTTTTTCATGACACTCATTACAGGAGTGATTGTCTAAATATTTAGATTTAGCGTAAATAAGAGATGAAAAAAGTAAGAGAGAAAAAAGAAATTGCTTCACAAAAGACTCCTAAAAATTTATAACAATTAGCGAAACCTACCTTCTATCAAAAAAAGATAGGCTCCATTAATAATTATAGTTCGGGTGTAAACACCAATGCCAATGAAATAAGGAATTAAAACTTGGAATTCGTAGGTTCGATTTCATCGAACGTTAAAACCAAATACCAAAAACAGAATGATACTTATGGAAATTGAATTTTAATATCACGTTCGATGAAATCGAACCTACAAGATTTGAGCTTAATTCATTGGTATTGGTGTAAACACGCCGATGGCTTCAGCCTCGCTAATTATAAGTACCTGACCATAATAAATGACATATTTTAACGATAAGAAAAAGATACAGGTACAAGGCAGATTTTTGCAGGACTAGCCGTAGCTAATTCAAGAAAATCTAACGCCGTAGATGTGCATTTTTCTTATCGCCCGTAGGGTGAAATGATTTTGCCTTATCTTTGCACAAAAATATCTTTGAATTAGCTAAGGCTAGTCCTTCAGATATTTTCGTACAAATCTAAGGCAAACTCATTTCATTAAAATATGTCATTTATTATGGTCAGGTACTTATACTCCCCCTAAAAAGGGGAAGTATAAAAATTCAATTACGCACCAGGAACATGTTGTCTATGTTCAACAGAGTAGGTAAATGTAGGTGTTGTCAAGTTTTCAATATACTTAACAAATTTACCAGTTTCAGACTCATAGATACCAATTCTACCTGTTGTCCACTCTGAAATCATAGTCCATTTACCATGGTTAGCAGGTTCTGCGTGAAGAAGTCTTGGTTGAACTGGATTTTTCACAGCTTTACCTAGATGGTTTGGCATTGGTAAGATTTTCTCTTTTCCAAATGCTTTTTCATTTACAGCTACTTTTTCATGTTGTGTTGCATCCCACTCTTGAAGTACTTTACCAGTTTTAGCATCAA
>JALUKJ010000101.1 GCA_027056615.1 Campylobacteraceae bacterium
AATGGAATATATTAAAATTAATCCCATCAAACACAATTACGTAGAAAACCTAGCTGATTGGAAATACACCTCATTTAAATAATCGTCAAAACCAAAATGGCATAAATTAAAATTGGAAACGGCGTAGGTCGGTTTCCCCTGATGCCGACGTTAATCGGCATACCAAAATGCTTAATTGTCCAATTAAACATTCATATCTTTATATACGAATGTTTATTTGTTTTATTTGGTTTTTAATTTTTGCATGTTTGTGTCGGCATCTCGTATATGAATATTTAAAGAGATAAGTGTTAAACTTGAACCATCTTACGACGCATATAAGCTATCTTACTTTGTAAAGACAATTTTTTAGGACAATGGTCTTCACAAGCAAGTAGACTCATACAACCAAAAATTCCATCATCATCTCCAATAAGCTCATAAAAATCTTCATCAGTTCGCTCATCGTGTGGGTCTACTTGAAATCGTGCTACCCTATTGAGTCCTACAGCACCAACAAAATCTTCTCTCATAATTGCAGTAGAACAACTAGCTACACAGAGACCACACTCTATACATCTATCAAGCTCAAATACCTCTTGGGCTACTTCTGGTTCAATTGGTTTTTCTATTTTAGATATATCGGTCTTCTCTTTTGAGACAATCCAACTGTTGACTCTAAGACTCATATTTTTCATCCATGTACCTGTATCAACAGATAAATCTTTAATGAGTTTAAATGTAGGTAGAGGCAATAGCTCTATCTTCCCACCTTCAAAATCACTTGTTAGAGTTTTACATGCAAGTTGTGGTTTTCCATTGACTAACATACCACATGCCCCACAAATTCCTGCTCTACAGACAAAATCAGAAGATAGGTCATTGTCTATAGTTGCTTTAATTTTAGTTAGAGCAATATAGAGCGTCATACCTGGTGTTTCACGCAGTTTATAGTCTACAAATTTAGGTTTTGAATCAGGATTAGAAGGGTTATATTTAAATGACCTAATTGTAATCTCTCTGCCCTCATCTATGCTCATCTCGCTCTTTTTTATAACCTCTTCTACCTTTTTGCTATTTTGGCTCATTGTGCATCTCCTATTCTCTCATTGACTTTCTTATACTCACTCTGTAACTCATAAGGCATAATCGCATCTTGTAGCTTATAACGGTTAGCATCTTTATTTGCCTCTTTTATTTTATTTATCTCATCTTGTCGTTTTTGACTTAATGGGTTCTCAATAGTATTTCCCTTTTTACCGTAACCTCTAAAAGCAGGTGGCATCTCCATCTTCATAATATCTAACTCTTCATATTGTAGAGTTGGCTCAACATCATTCTCATTTGCCCAATAAATAATAGTTCGGTTTAACCAATTAGCATCATCTCGTTTAAGGTAATCTTCTCTATAGTGAGCTCCACGGCTCTCTGTTCTATCTCTTGCACCTTTAGCAACACACAGAGCAACTTTAATCATCATCGGAACTTTATACGCCTCTTCTAATTGAGGGTTAAGCAGTCTATGCTTATTGGTAATTTTAATATTTCTACTCTTGACTAGTAGCTCACTTAGTCGCTTAACAGCATACTCTAAATCTTTACCATTTCTAAAAATACCTACATTATCTTGCATAATATTTCGCATCTCATCTTTAATATCGTAGATATTTTCATCTCCCTCCATTGCTAGAAGTTCATTAAGATAATCATCTTGTTTTTTAAGTGCATTATGTACTACTTTGGTATCAATAGTTATCTCATTTTGGGTACAAAAATCAGCAAAGTAGTTTCCTACAATCATTCCTGAAACTACTGTCTCACTAACTGAGTTTCCACCAAGTCTATTAAATCCATGTAAATCCCAACAAGCAGACTCTCCACAAGAGAATAGACCTTTTATATTGACACTTTGCCCTTTTGGAGTAACTCGAATTCCCCCCATTGAGTAGTGTTGCATTGGAAGAACTGGCATCCAACCCTTTTCATCCTCATCTGCTGGGTCAATACCATTAAATGTTTTACTAATCTCTTGAACATCTCTTAAGTTTTTCTCAATATGTTCACGCCCTAAAATAGAGATGTCTAACCATAAATGGTCACCATAAGGAGATGGAACACCTTTACCTTTTTTAATATGCTCCAACATTCTCCGACTTACTACATCTCGACTTGCTAAATCTTTCTTTTCAGGCTCATAATCTGGCATAAATCTATAACCATCTTTGTCTCTAAGTACTCCACCATCACCTCTACACCCCTCGGTAAGAAGTATTCCCGATGGAACAATTGGTGTTGGGTGAAATTGTATTGCTTCCATATTACCTAGAAATGCTCCTGCCTCTAAAGCAATAGCATGACCTGTACCTTTACAGATAGTGGCATTGGTTGACTGTTTATATATTCGTCCATACCCACCTGTAGCAATCATCGTCCCCTTAGCAACGTATGCAATAAGCTTACCATTTTTAAGGTCTCTAACAATTGCTCCATAACATTGACCATTTTCCATAATAAGGGAAATAGCCTCTTTTTTATCTTCAATTACCACTCCTCGTCTCATTGCCTCATTTGTAACAGCATAGAGCATGGTGTGACCTGTAGCATCGGCTGTATAGCAAGTTCTCCACTTTTTAGTTCCACCAAAATCTCGTGCATTAATAAGACCATGAGCCTCATCTTTTTCAGTAATAGTAGTCTTTTTTGTATTAATGACTACATCTCTGTCACCCTTTTGAATTCTAGTCCAAGGCACACCCCAAGAGGCAAGTTCTCTAATGGCTTTAGGAGCAGTATTTACAAACATTCGTGCAACCTCTTGGTCACAACCCCAGTCACTCCCTTTTACTGTGTCTGCAAAGTGAACATCTTCATTGTCACCCTCACTCATAATAGTATTTCCTAGACTTGCTTGCATTCCACCTTGGGCAGCTGCTGAGTGTGAGCGTTTAACTGGAACTAGACTTAGAACTATAGTGTTAAGCCCCTTACTTGTTGTTGCAATTGCAGAGCGTAATCCTGCTAGTCCACCACCAATAATTAGTGCATCTGTATATTTAATATCCATTATTTATCTCCCTTAAAATAGTTCGGGTGTAAAGACTCCGATTCTGAAAATGCATATTTAACATAAGGAATCGACGGCTTAAGCCTCGTATCATTAGAAGAGATAGAGTATCTCTCTCCATAGTTTGCTTTATGTTCATATCCTATCTTTATATATGAAGCAAGTGAGAAGAGACCAATTAAAAGGTAAAAAACTACTACTATTTTAATAATCTTACGTGTTTTAACTCGATTTTCACGTGGATTCTCTCCATCAAACCAACCCCATTTCATTATTAGTCGATAGACTCCCACACCTGCATGAAGAACTACAGAGACCAATAACATAAGATACATTGGCCACATTAAATCACTATAAATTCTATCAGATGAGGCAAAAGGTCCTATATTTTGTGGTTGAGTTATCATAATATATAAATGGATTGAGCCTAAGAAAAATAGCATAAATCCAGTAGTTATCTGAATAAACCAAAGATTAGTATCAGCATGTTTCATAAGCTTAGCATGGGTGCGATAACGCAGATACTCTCTATATGAGCTAGGAAACTTTCTCATGGCTAAAAAAGCATGAAAAATAAATATAGCAAAGATAACTATTGCTAAAGTAGAGATAAAAATAGGTGAACCACCTTTAACTATAAACTCTCCTTCGAACATCTTAGTTATAGCATACATGCTATCTTTTCCAAATAGAATAGACGATTCAAAAATAAGATGAAATATTATAAAAAGAGCCAAAACTAGCCCTGTAGCACTCTGTAGAAAATCCAATCTTGCTGGTATTCTACTCTTTTTTTTCTCAATTGTTGTTCCAATAAGGCTCTCAACAATATCTCCGTCAATATCTGTTTTAGACACGGAATAGTCCTTTAAATTGTAAAATGATTTTTTTATTATATGAGGTTGGAAGCAAAATGCTTCCTAAGTGTTTTATTTACGCAGGGGCAAGTGCCACTTTTTCTTTAAGAAAAGCATCAATATCTGCAATAATAGCATCAACATCTCTCTCTCCATCAATAACCTTAAGTAGATTATCATGATTGTAGAACTCCTCTATATGCTCAATAGCATCTTTATATACTGCCATTTGATGATTGAAAAGCTCTTCACTCTCTATGTTTTGACCCAATACACGTTCTCTTGCCACTTCTTCACTTACACGAACCTCAATTACAGAAACAAGGTCAACTTTATCTGATTCATTAAAGAGAACATCTGCAAATATTTTCATGTGTTTCTCTTTTCTTGGAAAACCATCAATAAGCACAATTTCAGTCGGTGCTTTTTTAATTGCATTGCAAAGTGTATCAATAGCAATAGCTGTTGGTACTAAATCTCCTTTTGAGACATAGTCATTGATAATTTTTCCTGTAGCAGTTCCTCTAGCTATCTCAGCTTTAAGTAGGTTACCCAAAGAGTATGCTGTAATATCTAGGTGATTTTTAGCAATTGATTGACCATCGATTGTTTTTCCTGAACCTGGAGCTCCAATAAGAAGTATTAGTTTTTTTGACACAATTTTTCCTTTTAAATATGTTTTTTTGTTTGAATTATAACTAATATAATATTTAATTATCATATAAACTATATATAAATCACACTCTAGTTATA
>JALUKJ010000102.1 GCA_027056615.1 Campylobacteraceae bacterium
GTTACTTTAGCAATGTATGATGTATCTCCATCATAGTGTTTAGATTGTTGTTGATTGTCAATACAAGTGTCAAATTGTTCTTTGTAGTGTTCCATTAAATCCAAAATAGGTTTTGGAACAGTTTTCCCAATCTCACACTTTGAAGTGACCATCATTGTTTGAGAAATCTCTTTAAGGTGAGAGACATCATCATGACTCCCCTCACCACGAGCTATTTTGTCGAGTAAATCGTAAAGAATTCTACCTCCCCAACGACCAGGAGCACAACGACCACACGCTTCTGAGTACTCTTGGTACTGTGCAGCGTATTGAGTCGCCAAGATAACAGCATCTATATCTTCGTCAAAGATGGCAACACCATCCCAACCGATAAACGCTTTGCTATCTCTCTCTCCATGATAAGTTTCAGGAAGTTTAAAACCCGACTCACTCCACTCTTTTGATGGTTTACCACGGTTGTCGATAAACTCATCACGCCAAGTAGAGAACAGTAATTTAGACATTAGTTGTCCTTTTTAACTACAATAGTCCAGTCAACTTCATTAAATTTAAGAGAGTTCATTAGTTCAACACCCTCTCGCTCTTTAATAAAATCTGCCGATTTTTGAATGTGAGAAAAATCACCCACCTCAAAAAGAAAAATCCCTACCTCTCCAGCTTTGAGTCCACTCTCTATGAGTTCACCCATACGGTCATAAAAATCATCATGTAAATGTCTTAAGTCATATCTTTGCATTATCTATCCACCTCACCAAATACAATGTTAGTTGAACCAATAATGGTAACAACATCAGCAATATAGGTTCCTACTAAAAGCTCTTGAAGTAGCCCTGTATGGAAGAACGATGGAGCTCTACATTTGAGACGATAAGCATACGGCTCACCCTCTGATTTAATATAGAATCCAAGCTCACCTTTTGGAGACTCTGTTGGAACGTAGACTTCACCTTTTGGTGGTCTCATACCTTGAGTTACAAGCACAAAGTGTTGCATTAATGCATAGTTTTGTGTCATAATCTCCTCTTTTGGAGCAGAGATATATTGAGGAGCATGTGCCATCAGTTGTGGCTCTGTCTCATCATACATAGGAATTAACTGTCTAATAATTTTAGTAGACTCTTTCATCTCAGCCATATAGAGTCGGTAACGTCCATAAGAGTCATTTGTATCTGCTACAGGAATGTCAAAATCTAATTCAGAGTAAAGCTCATACGGCTCCTCTTTACGAATATCATAAGCAATTCCAGACCCTCTTAACATTGGACCAGTACAGCCCCAAGAGAGTGCATCTTCAGGAGAGATAACCCCTACATCTTCAAGACGCATTTTCCAAATTCTATTCTCTTGTAAAAGTGCATTATAGGTATGTTCTAACTCATAGTCTACATTATCACAAAAAGCTCTCATTTGAGTTAACCATCCATCAGGAATATCAAGTGGAACTCCCCCAATACGAACAGAGGAGTGAGTCAATCTTGCACCACAGTAGTCTTCCATTAAGTCCATAGCAAATTCACGTTCACGGAAAGCATAAAGGAAAACAGACATTGCTCCAACATCAAGTGCATGAGTTGCCACAAAGAAGAGGTGAGAGATAATTCGGTTAAGCTCTAAAAGCATAGTTCTAATCACCTGAGCTCTTCTTGGTGCTTCAATTCCAAGAAGCTTCTCAACAGCTAAGGCATAAGCGTAGTTATTTGACGTTGACGCAATGTAATCAAGTCTATCGGTGGTTGGTAAAAACTCATTATAAGTCATATTTTCAGCCATTTTTTCAATACCACGGTGAAGATATCCAATATCAGGATAGGCTTTTACCACCTGCTCTCCCTCAAGCTCTAACACAAGTCTTAACTGACCGTGAGCCGATGGGTGCTGTGGACCAAAGTTAATAACCATAGTGTTATCGTCACGCTCAAAGTTTAGGTTTTCAAAAAATGGGGACAGTTTATTTGGTTGTTGCATACTATTCTCCCTCTACTTTCTTTTATCCAGTTGTTTACCACTCTTTTTAGTGTAGTCAACAAGGAATGTTTTACTGTACTCAATCTCTGTTTTTGTCTCATTTTCAGGAGTCAATTCAGCTCCAAATGGAACTTCATACCCAACTCTTGAGAAACGTTTAGAGTCATATCTGTCTATACGAGCAGAGTCTCTGTTTTCAGGTCCAATAGCCTCACGAGCATCTTTTCCAAAGATTTTATCTACTTCATACCAAGAGGCGAACTCATCACCTTGAAGTGGATATGTCTTAAGAAGTGGATGACCTTCCCAATCTTCAGGCATAAGGATTCTCTTCATAAATGGATGATTGTTTGAGACAATCCCAAACATATCAAACATCTCACGCTCTGCAAAGTTTGCTGACTTATAGAGTGGAACAACCGATTCAACAGCTAAGCCCTGCTCTATTCTCATTACTAAACGCATTCTTTTAACCTCTTTTAGGTTCAAGAGCTGATAAAAAACCTCAAAGTTTCCATCTTTAGCAAGATAATCCACAGCACTCATCTCTGTAAGCTGTGCATAACCACACTCATCTCTAAGAGTCTCAACTGCTTTGTAGTTATCTTTATGGTCAATCTCAACTACCATTGAACCTAATTCAATACGTGCAGATTTTACATCTACTTTAGCACTTAAAGTCTCCAAATGTTTAGCAAAAACTTCATCTGTACTTACATCTTCTCTTGGAGTTGATGGTACAACATGAAATCTATCAGTGTAATAAGCTTTTTTCTGAACACTGTCTTTTGGTACATATTTTCTCATTATATTAACCTTAAGTTCTGTTTTGTGTTATTTTTCATGTTTGCAGACTCACGTCTAATCTTCTTTTGAAGCATCATTAGTGCATACTGAAGTGTCTCTGGACGTGGTGCACACCCTGGAAGATATATATCTACAGGAATAATTCTATCAACACCTTGTACCGTTGCATAGGTGTTAAACATTCCACCTGTATTGGCACAACTTCCCATTGAGATTACCCATTTAGGCTCTGTCATTTGGTCATAGAGTCTTCTTGCAAACTCCGAGTGCTTTTTAGAAAGTGTTCCTGCGAGTATCATAACATCAGATTGACGTGGAGAGGCTCTAAAGATAGTTCCCATTCTATCGAAGTCATATCGTGATGCTCCCGATGCCATCATCTCAATCGCACAACATGCGAGTCCATAAGTTAAAGGCCAAAGTGAGTTACTTCGCCCCCAGTTTACTAAGTGGTCAACTGTAGTTAATGCTACAGGTAAGCCTCCTGCCGAGGCGTAGTTTACTTGATGCTGTGCCATTCAAGAGCTCCTTTTTTCCATGCGTAAATAAATCCAATTGTTAAAAGTACAATAAACAATACCATCTCTACAAATCCAAACCAACCAAGTAGTTTAAAGTCAATTGCCCAAGGGAACATAAAGATAATCTCTACATCAAACAAGATGAATAGAAGAGCAATTAAGTAGAACTGTGTTGAAATGGTGTTGGGTTGTTTCGTAACTTCTGGTCCACACTCATAAATTGTGAGCTTCAACTTCTCTGTGTCGAGCTTTGCCAATCTCCTACTCACAAATCGTGCTGCCAATAGTGTCGCATTAAATGCCACAACTGTCACAATAAACAAGAAGAAGATACCTAGATAAGGGTGATTATTAATCACTTGAGTCATTAAAACTCCTTTTGTACAAGATGTTATTCTCTGTTACCATTTTTCACTAAGTAGAGAAAAGTGGAAGAATATTACGTTTATACTATCGTAAAATAGATGAAATAAGTTGTGTAGTAATGGTGTTTAAAGAAGAAAAAAATGTTTGTAACGATGGGTTACAAAGGAGTCTTGAAGAAAAAATAGGCAAGAGTTTAAATAATGTTATTTTATATTAATTTTTTAATATAAAAGAAAAATATATAAAATTAATTTTTTATTATAATCTTGATTAAACTAATAAAATATGATATACTTAATTCAAATTATATTTAAAAGGAGGATTTTCTATGAACAGAAGATTAAAAATATTAAAAAGTGGAGTTACATTATCATTACTAAGTTCTAGCATGTTATACGCAACAAATGGTGACAACCTAATTGGTGTAGGTACAAAATCAAGAGGTATGGGTGGAGCAGGTATTGCTGTAAGTCATTGTGCTGAATCAACCCTAAGTAACCCAGCATTAATTACATGTACAAGAGGAACTTCTATCTCTTTTGGTGGTACAATATTTATGCCTGATATGTCTGCAAAAATGGGACAAGCCTCCTCTCATGATAGTGATGCAGATATGAGTATTATTCCTGGTGTTGCAATTTCACACAAACTAAATGAAAATTGGTATGTAGGTATTGGTATGTGGGGAACAGCAGGAATGGGGGTAGATTATCGTGATGCTACACAAAGCCCAACCGATTCTGGAAATATGCACATGGTAAGTAACTTACAGCTAATGCAGTTTGCTCCATCTCTTGCCTATAGTACAGGTACTTTTGGTGTGGCAGTAACACCTGTTATTCAATATGGTGCATTAGATATAAACTATCAAGGTTTTGATGGCAAAAATGTTGGAGATGGTGTTGCACAAGATTTAGGTTATGGCGTAAATTTAGGT
>JALUKJ010000103.1 GCA_027056615.1 Campylobacteraceae bacterium
GCTTTAAAGAGTTTATTAAAGAATCCAATACTTGAGGTACTTCAAGATATAAAAATCACAAAAATACTAAAGCAAAGTAACTTCATAAAAAGAGATATTGGACATTCTCCTTTTCAAATAATTCTACATTTTTTATATATGCTTGTAATGCAGAAACGCCAATCAAGCTTCATAAAACAGAGTGACAGTGCATTTGGTAAAGATGTATATTATAGATTTATCAAAGAGAGTCGTTATAACTGGCGAAAATTATTATTGCTGAGTTCTACTGCGCTGCTTAAAAAAATAAAACCACTACATAAACACGGTGAGCATCGCCTGCTAATTATTGATGATACAGTAGAGCCAAAAAGAGGAAAATTTATTGAAGGTAGTTGTAAATATATATGGAGTAATAAAGAGCATAGAACTATCAATGCACTCAATATTGTATCTCTCAATTATGCAGATTCACACTCAACTTTTCAACTTGACTTTGCAATCAAGATGAATGATAGCAGAAGAAAAAATATATCAGAATTTACAACAAAGCTTCATCACAGAAGCAATGCCTACAAGAGAAAAAATGAGATTACCAAAGGTAAAAATATCCTTGCAATGGAGATGCTAGAGCGAGCCTTAGATAACGGTGTAGAGGCTGATTATCTCCTTGTTGATAGTTGGTATGCTAAACCAGATTTTATAAAACAAGCAGAGGATTTAGGAGTGCCTGTGATTGCAAGGTTGCCAAACAATAAACTCATTTGGAATTTTAAAGGTAAACATAAAACTCTCAATACAATATATGAAAGTTTAAAAAACATTCGTCACAAACATAGTGGCAAGTATGGTAAAATCTCTTACAAATACTTTGACAAGATTGTAGAGCATGCTCTTTGATATAGCAAGGACCCCTTCTTTGATATCTTTAGAAAATTAAAAAAAGATTATATATTTATAGATACAAAGGATATATTGTCTAAAGAGTTAAAAAAAGGCAAAAAAGATATATTTTATTGTGATGACACTCACTGGTCATACAAAGCGTCAGACGCCATTGCTAAGTATCTAAAGAGTCTTCTACTCCTTGAGCTATAATATGTCCAATCAAGATGTGCATCTCTTGTATACGAGGTGTATCATCACTTGGAACTACTAAATTTACATCACAAAATTCATCCATTGCACCACCATCATTACCTGATAAGCCTATGGTTTTACATCCCATATTTCGTCCAAGACTTAAGGCTCGAAGGATATTTTTACTATTTCCACTTGTTGAGATTCCTATGATTAAATCTCCTTCTCTTGCGAGAGCTTCTACTTGTCTATCAAATATTCTATCGTATCCGTAGTCATTTCCTACCGCTGTTAAAACTGAAGTATCTGTTGTTAACGCAATTCCAGGAAGACCTCTTCTCTCTTTTTTATAACGACCACTAAGTTCAGCAGCTATATGTTGGGCATCTGCAGCACTTCCGCCATTGCCAAAAATTAAGATTTTTCCACCCTTATTTATGGTCTCGCTTGCCACTATACACGCTGTATATATGTGGTTTTTCATCTCCTCAATCGTATCTTCTATCACTCTTTTATGGGCGTCCATCTCTCTTGAAATCATATTCATCATAATTGTGCCTTTTTGATTATATTTGTTGTGCTTTTCCCATCTATAAAATCTACCAATTTCACCTCTTTAGCGATATCACTTCCGACTATATCTTTACCTTTATAGTCTCCGCCTTTTACTAAAACATCAGGCCTTATAGACTTTATCAGCTCTAGTGGTGTATCTTCTTTGAACTCAACGACAAAACTCACAGATTCCAAAGCACTTAGAACATATGCTCTGTCATCGCTAGAGTTTATCGGCCTGTTTTTACCTTTAAGCCTTTTGACTGAATCATCAGAATTTAGTCCAACTATGAGCATATCTCCGAAACTTTTTGCAACTTCAAGGTACTTCACATGTCCTACATGTAAGATATCAAAACAACCATTTGTGAAGACTATCTTTTTATCTCTAAAATTTTTCAGTATTGAAATTATCTCTTCTTTGGTTTTTATTTTACTGCTGGCTTTTGCACTTCTCAAACTCTGTTCGTACATATCAACCTCATCCAAGCTAACAGTAGCACTTCCTAATTTTCCAACTACAACTGCAGCCGCACTCGTAGCAAATAAGGCTGAATCTTTTATATCCAAACCAGCAGATAATCCATAACCAAACGCAGCCAAAACAGTATCTCCTGCACCTGTTACATCAAAAACTTCTCTTGCAACTGTTGGTATTTTTAAAACCTCATCACCAAATATAGCCATGCCATCTTCACTCAGTGTGATTATCGCATAATCCAAATCTAAACTCTTTTTTAAAAATTCTCCAACCATTAGCAAGCTTTGTTCATCTTTTATATCTATTTTACTAGCTTGTATGGCCTCTTTTTTATTTGGAGTGATTAGTGTTGCACCTTTGTATTTGCTATAGTCATCTCCTTTTGGGTCAACCAAGATAAACTTTTTATTTCTTCTAGCCTCTTGTATTAGCTTACATGTAAGACTTTGCGTTAGCACTCCCTTGCCATAGTCTGAGAGCAAAACTGCATCAAAATCACCTATAATTTTAACAAACTTTTTATAAAGCTCTTTTTCACTTTCTTTACTTATAGCATCTTTTGATTCTCTATCATATCTGATTATCTGTTGATGAACTGCTATAACTCTGCTTTTTTTACTTGTAAATCTTCCTTTTTGTTTGACTATATTTGAACTGTTTGCACCCGAAATTTCAAGCATATCAAAAAGCTCTTTGCCGTTGCTATCATCCCCTATAACGCTAAGAACACTCACTTGCGAGCCCATCGCCACTAGGTTATTTATCACATTTCCAGCACCCCCTAGAACAGTCGTCTCTTTTTGTATATCTACAACTTGCACAGGAGCTTCAGGTGAAATTCTCTCACAACTTCCCCAGAGATAGTGATCAATCATCAAATCACCAACAACCAAGATATTTGGTCTCGCCTCTTTTAGTCTATCCATGGATTCTCTTTATCTCTTTTATATATGATTTTATGCCCTCTTCTAGTGAAAACTTGGGTTCATATTCCAAAAATTCTTCACTTAAACTAATGTCTGCTTCAGTAAAAAACTGATATTGACCTACAAAAGGATTTGGGATATATTCATCTTGTCTATCAATTTTAAGCTCGCTCTTTAGCACATCTACTATATCTTGAAAACTTCTTGCTTTACTGGTTCCCACATTATAAATACCACTTTTTTTAGGCTTGCACGCTTTTATATTTGTTTGGATAACATCTTCTACATAGATAAAATCTCGTCTTATTTTGTCACTTCCTTCGAAAAGTTTTGCATTTTTGCCACTTAGTAGTTGCAGTCCAAATTGAAGCACCATAGATGCAGTCTTGTTTTTAAAAAACTCTCTTTGCCCATAAACATTAAAATACCTCAATCCGACAATGGAGATAGATGAATTTTTCATATATATTCTGGCGATATTATCCATCATGAGCTTACTAAATCCATATACATTATTTGGACTCTCAAATCCAATACTAAATCTGTCGCTATCTCCATAAGTAGCCGCACTTGAGGCATAAATCACATTTGCCCTCATATCTACCGCGATATCTAGCAAGTTCTTAAAAGCATTTACATTTGTATCCATCATGATCTTTTGATCAAGCACAGTAGTGTCGCTGATAGCAGCCTCATGAAATATAAAATCAAATTTATACTCTTTTAATTTCTCCAAATCATATTGATTATTTAAATCACCACTAATCACAGTACCCTTAAAACCTAGTAAATTCTTAAAATGCCCAAAACTCTTTAAGTTTCCATTGCTAAAAGTCTCTTCGCTTCTAAATTTATCAAAAATTACAACTTGGCAATTAGGGTAATTTTCTTGAAAATAAAAAGCCAAATTACTACCGATAAATCCCGCACCACCTGTAATCAAAACTATTTTGTTATTAAAATCTATATCACTATATATCATCCATATTCCTAATTTTTTATGATGTCTATTGTATCTAAAATTGATTTAACATTGTATTTAGCCTCTTTACATGTAGTGCTATTTATAAAAATTGTATCAGATATTCCCGCATTGATACCCGCTTCTATATCACTTGGTTTGTCT
The DNA here is from genome assembly GCA_027056615.1 of Campylobacteraceae bacterium. GTDB lineage: Bacteria > Campylobacterota > Campylobacteria > Campylobacterales > Sulfurovaceae > UBA1140. The sequence goes on from JALUKJ010000103.1 coordinate 4,148, forward strand.
CCTATCATCCAAGAATTTTTAGGGTCAATATTAAACTCTTTTATAGCTTGTTTTATCATATAAGGGCTAGGTTTTCTGCAATCACAATTCTCACTTGGGGTATGCGGGCAGTGGTAAACTTTTTTGATTTTTATCTTTTGTTTTAAAAACTCTTTTAACATCCAATCAGTAAGTTTTTCAAAATCCTTTTCACCATAATATCCTCGTCCTATGCCTGATTGATTAGTAACAATAAACAGACTATATTCCATATCTTGAAAATGTCGCAAAGTTTCAAAAACTCCATCACAAAACTCAAAGTCCTTAATCTGATATAAATATGTTTTATCTATGTTTATAATTCCATCTCTATCTAAAAAAACTGCCTTATACATTTTATTTTCTCCTTATAGTATGATACCAAATTTATAAGAAATCTTAAAGTACTTTATGATAAAATATAATTC
>JALUKJ010000104.1 GCA_027056615.1 Campylobacteraceae bacterium
CTCATAAAATTATTCCTAAATGTAAGACAAAAGCTTACTTAAATTATCGCGATTTTATCTAAATATTGGTTATATTTAGATTCTATTATCAGATTTACGCAATGTATTAAGTGCATAAATCCATAAGAGTACTATTGGTAAGAGAAGAATAAGTTCAGGCACAACTGTACCATTTTTTGCAACAGTTTGAAGTGCAAAGAGTATTCCCCAAATAAAAAGTGTTCCCCCAATAGCTTTTGCAGAGGTAATCGTAATATTCATGTAACGAGCATGAAAAGGAAATTGAAAAATCAATATCATTAAAAGTGCAATAGAAAAGAGAGGAACAACAATTTTACTATAGATTTCTGTTCGTACTTCATAAGTATTTAAACCTTGATTTTCTAATAATCTCTTTGCTGAAATAGTCTCTGATAGAGTTAATGCCTTTCCATCATAGATTGACTCTAAAATTTTAGGTTGATAATCTCTTAAACTATGAAAAGTAGAAAGTTTTTCAATTTTAAGACGTTGCTTTCCCTCTTTATTTATAAACTTTGATTTTTTAATAGCATCCTTTGCTACCCACTCATAGATATTATACCATGCCTCTTTAGCTGTTATAATGGCAACTACTTTATCTTCTTTCATACGAAAAATTGTTAAATTTTCAAGCTTATACTGCTGGGGTATCAATGCCCCAATATAGACAAAACTGGTATTGTATTTTGTTTTATATTTAAAAAAGAGGTCTTTAGTTTTACTCATACCATACTGATTTTTAAAAAGTGATTTTGATGTCTCTTGAACCGTTGAAAAAGAGGTAAAATTAAGTGCTAAAAAAATTAAATAGGTAAGAAGACCAACAACAAAGAATGGTTTAAAAAACTCTTTTCTAGTCACACCTAAAGCATACAAAGCTCCAACTTTATTCTGCTTTATAAAAGCTATTTTAGTCCAAATACCACCAAAAACAATAGCTAAAGGGTAAAGAAGATTGAGTGCCTCTTGAATTTTAAGATAAAAATATAAAACTTTAACGTTAAAAGAGGGTAGAGATGAGCCATTCATTAAAAAGTCTAATCCTGAAAAGAGTGCAGAGAGACCAAAAAGAATAATTAACATATTTTTTAAATAGTGAAAAGCTACATATTTAAAAATCATCTAAATTACTCTTGAAATGATTTAAGTGAATACCTTGATTTTACCTCATCAAGTGTTTTTGTTTTAAGCTCTTTAACGACTTGAGCTGAATGGGCAATCCAACCTTTTAAAACTCTTTGCTCTTCATCTGAAAAGTTACCTAAAACATAATCTACTACTTGAGATTTATACTCTGGCTTCCCTACACCCATACGTACACGGTTATACTCTTTTCCAATCATTGAATCAATAGAACGTAAACCATTGTGTCCACCATGACCACCACCATTTTTAAAACGTAAAGCAGAAAAAGGTAAATCTATATCATCATGAATTACAATAATATCATCTATATCTATTTTATAAAAATTTTTAACAGCCTGTACGGAGTTACCAGAAAGATTCATAAAAGTTGTAGGTTTTAAAAGTAAAAGATTTGGAGCTTTAAAGAGTTCACCCTGAAAAGAGCTTTTGGAGATACTATTTGCTCCAAAATCAGAGACCAAATGGTCAATAACTTTGAAACCAATATTATGTCGTGTATTTTCGTATTGTGTTCCTGGGTTTCCAAGTCCTACGATAAGTAACATAGACTATTTAGCTTTAATTACACCAACAACAGCAACATCAGGTCTGTCCATTAGTCTACACTCAGCAGGAGCTTCCATATCTCTAATAAGAATAGAATCATCTCTATCAAGGTCAGTTACATCAAGAACAAATTTATTAGGTACATTTTCAATCGCACCTCTAACTTTTAATCTCTTCTTTTGAAGCATTAAAACACCTTTGTTTTTAATACCTTTAGCTAAACCAGTTGTCTCTACTGGAACAAGATAGTTTGTTACTTGACCTGGTACAGCTACTCTTAAGTCAACATGAACTACATCACCATTTACAGGGTGTAGTTGATACTCTTGAATCACTACGTTAAATTCAGTATCTCCAGCTTTTACTGGAAAAGTTAAACCCTCTTTTCTTCTTACAGCTTTAACAAAATCACCTCTTTTAAACGCAGCTTGTACATTCTCTACACCATTAGCATAGATGTTAGCTGTTAGATAACCATCTCTTCTAAGCTTTTTTGCTGAAGCTGAGCCGATACTCTCTCTAATCATACCTTCTAACATTTGTGTCCTTTAATTTTTAAAATTAGAAGCAAATTATAGCTGTTTTTTATTAATTTTTAGTGATTTTATTGTAAGTATCTTTAAAAATCTTTACTACTGAACCATCATCTACTTCACTATTTCCATTTTTCAAAATCTGTTTTGTCTCTATAGTATTATTGGCAATAAGTTCACTATTCATCTTTTTTAGACTCTCTATCTCTTTTTGATACTCCACAAGTTGTGCTTCAATATGAGTAAATTGGTCTTTAGATATAATAAACTCTTGCTCATCTCTATTGGCACTATATAGCTTTAGCTCCTCTTCAAACTCAGCAATAGTCTCTTTATATAGTTCAATAGTTTTCTGTTGCTCTTCATTCTCTAATAATAATACCTCTATTTTATCTTTTAAAGTCTCAATTTGAACACTATTCTCTTCAAGTTTCTCTTCTGATTTCATCAATACTTTTTCAAACTCAGCTAACTCCCTAACACGTTGTTCGTCTTTCTGCTTAAGAGATTTAATTTCATTAAATAATTTTAGATTTTCTTCTTTTAAGCCTTTGCTACTACCTACACTACTATTTACTTTATCTAAATTGAGTTTCATTTGTGTCAATTGTCCTGTCTTTTTAGCCACAACTTCTTCAGATTTTTCATAATCCAAAGTAAGTTTATTAATCAATTTTTTTTGATTCCGAAATTTTTTTTCTAACTTTTCAAGCATCTGATTTCGCTCTTTAACAATTGAATTTAACGTATCAATTTCAACAACATATTTCTCTCTATGTTTTGCTTTTAAATAGAACCAACCTATTAAAAAACCTAATAGTGTTGCCAAGAGTAGCCAAAAAGCCATTTTCATAATTAATTCACTCATTATTTCACCTTATCTAATTTATTAGTTCGGTCTCTCAAAATAAGTTTAGAGGAAATTTTAAAAGGGGTATTATTATACATCAAAGATTTATTCTCTAACTCTTGATAATAGGTTTGTGCATTTAGAACAAGACAAGAACCAATTAATAAAATTGTAGATGCTACTCCCCATACAAGTACATTACCACTACTCATTTTTTCACCTTTCTATATATTTATTGTTTAATTATATTATAAAAAGTTAAAAAAGTAAATAGTATCTATTCTATTATGCTCTCTTTTAAGTCAAAAATATCAATCTCTTCATCTTTTTTATCTAAGAGTCTCTGTTCCATGCCTAAGTTCTCAAGTTTCAGTTTCATATCTGATGGGTTAGAAGCATGTTCCATAACAACATCAATATCAATCTTTTTTGCTTTAAACAAATCAATAAGTGCTTGGTCAAACGACTGAGAACCATATATCTCTTTTCCCTCTTCAATCGTATCTAAAAGTTCATAATCTCTGTTTTGAGTAATTAAGTCCGTAATTCTTGGAGTCTGTAACATTACTTCAATGGCTGCAGCTCTCTTTCCATCAACAGTTTTAACTAAACGCTGACAAATTACTCCAGAAAGTACAGAAGCTAATGTAATACGAATACGATTCTGCTCCTCTTTAGGAAACATTCCAATTACACGGTTAATGGTCTCTTTAGCATCTAATGTATGAAGTGTAGAGAAGACTAAGTGACCAGTATTCGCAGCATGAAGAGCAATCTCAATGGTCTCTAAATCTCTCATTTCACCAATTAAAATAATATCAGGGTCTTCACGTAAAGCACCTTTTAGTGCATTGGAAAAAGAGAGTGTATCTTGACCTACTCCCCTTTGAGAGACTAAAGATTCTAAATCTTTGTGAACAAATTCTACAGGGTCTTCAACAGTAATAATATGTTTCTTTTTAGTACGGTTAATATGGTTTAACATAGCAGCCAAGGTTGTAGATTTTCCTGAACCTGTAACACCAGTAACTAAAACAAGCCCACGATGCATATCTGAGAGTTGTGTAATAACTTTTGGTAAACTTAACTCCTCTAAGGTTAAAATCTTTACTGGAATAACCCGAAAGACAGCAGATAAGCCATCCATTTGATAAAAAAAGTTTACCCTAAAACGACTCTCTTCATCTAATACATAGGTTGCATCTAACTCTTTTCTAAATGTTAAATCCTTATACTGTTTTTGAGTTAAAATAGCTTGTGCAATTCCATCTAACTCATTATGGGTTATCTTTTTATCTCCCAATTTAAGTAAGTCGCCATAGATGCGAAGACGTATAATTGCTCCAGCTTTGAGATGTAGGTCACTACCATTATTGTGTAGTAAGTTTTTTAAATAAAATTGTAATCTCTTTTCCATAGTTATAAAATATCCATTTCTTTATTTTTTATTAAATTATATTATAATTTTCTTAATTAATTTTTTT
>JALUKJ010000105.1 GCA_027056615.1 Campylobacteraceae bacterium
TAGGTAAACTATGAGTGAAAATAAAAAAGCATATCTATTGCCAGGAAGAAAAGGTAAATTAGATGGGTTTATTGGAACTCTACTTTTAAATATGGGTTACGATGTCTATGGTCGTGAGATAGATGGAGTGTTTGAGAAGTTAAAAATCTCTAAACAAGTTGAGATAATTCAAAATGATTTAAAAGATGGTTTTTGGGATGAAAAATCTATCGTTATTGGAACTTCTTATGGAGCTTATCTTTTTTTACACTCCATAATAGATAGTAAAAAGTTTCCTGCTAAGGTGCTTCTCTTTTCTCCTGTATTGGGCAGATCAAGAGCTTTACCCAATAGACCAATTATCTCTCCTCCAAGAGCAAAAAAGCTATTAGAGTATCGGAAAAATAATAAATTACCACAGATAAATATAAAGGTACATACAGGGATTGAGGATGAGATATGTGACCCAAAATTAGCCCAAGAGATTTTTTTAGGAATACAACATAGTCAGCTAACCCTTGTTGATGGTGGTTCTCATCAATTAGATAGAGATTACATAAAAGATGTATTAAATAAATTTTTAAATTACAAAGGAACAAAATGAGTATGCACTATGGAAGAATTATAAATGAAAAGTATGAACGGATTAATATAAATGCACGATTAAAAAAACTTTATCAAAGTAAATGGGATGAGTTGATATTAAATGCAAAAGATACAGATGCTACCTATCCTCTACTTATTAAAGTTGATGATAGCTATAAAAATGCAGATATTAGAGTTATGATTGTCGGACAAGAGACCGATGGTTGGTGTGGAGTATTAGAAGATGGAGAAAAAGATATTGACTCTGTTCAAGAGAGCTACTTTAACTATCTGTATAAAAACAAAGAGAAATATAGACGACCCTTTTGGAATAGAAAAAACTTTAGATATTTTGAAGAGGAGATTTCAAAGATGTTTCCTGATAAAAAAGTAGCATTTATTTGGAATAATGTTTCAAAAATAGGTAAAAACTCTAGTGGAAAACCTACTAAAAAAATAGAAGAATTAGAAAAAAACTATTTCGATATTTTTGAAGAGGAGTTTGCTCTTTTAAATCCAAGCATTGTGATTTTTACAACAGGTAATAGAACTATACCTCTTATTCATAAAATAAAAAAATCTCTTAAAGAGGAGCCTGTTTCAAAAGTATTGTTAAAACGTTATCCATCTATTGTTGCTGTAAGAACTTATCACCCTAATGCACAAATTAAAGGTGGAAAAAAGAGATTTAAAGAAGATATTATTGATTTAATTAAGAGCAAAACAGATTATTTTTGATAATTAACTCGTTATTACATTGTTAAGCTGAGTTCGACGAAATAGAGACTATACTGCTCATTTGGATTAGTAAGAAAATAAAGATACGAGGGGTTACTTTTATGGAAATTATAAATTTATGCATGTTTGTTTTTGTTGTGTGACATGGTCACATACGCGTCAACCTAAGCAAAAAAATATATAGCTTTTAATTCTTAGGTTGACGTACGATAAGCTGACTAATGATTGTTAGTCACCTCTCTCTTCTCCTTAATGACCAATTCAATAGGCTCTTTGGTAGTTGTTCCTAAGTAAGGTTTTGAGGCTTCTATGAGTAGTGGAATGATTTTTCTTAAATTTTTAGACTTGCCAACACTAGAGACATCAACACGCCATAACTCTTTGGCAAATTTATCTTTTGCTAAAATAGTTATATATCGATTATAGTATGTATTAGTGTAGCTATGATAACGATTTCCATAGTATACAGGGTAGTAAAATGGGTCATAGTATCCAAATACTCCATAAGGGTAAGAGAATCCAAAACCAATAGTAATGTCAGGCTCTTTATAACTCTTTCGTTCCTCTTTGACTTTCTCTATGCCATAGTCAAAGTAGATAATTTGTTGTGGAATTTCTCCTTTGGTTACTTTGAGATAACCTTTTTCATGTAGTAGTTTAGCAAGTGGATTAGAATATTGTTGAAATCTTAAACTATTACTATCTAGATTTTTCTTTAATGATTCAAATTTATATGTAGATGGTTTAAGTGTTATATTAGGTGCAGTAATAGCATCTATAGTTACTCTATATTTAGGAGTAATGGTACATCCTATTATAAATATTAGTGTAAATATAATTATAGCTATTTTTTTCATTTAAACCCCAAAAGTCCAAACTTTCGAATAAACTTTTTATCTATATTTATAAGCCCTTGTTTTTGTAAATCATCTAATACCTCTTTACTACATAGAGTATCTCCAGGCCACTCTCGATTGAAGCCATCTAGCTTGGATTTATTTGTTCCATCAATGGAAATAAAAGGTTCAAGAGTAACATCACGCTGGGCATCTATATTGTTTACTACACGCCAAAGAAGCATGTATGGGTTATCTATCTCATTATTTGATTTATCGGCTATAACAAGTAGTTTAATATGCTTTTGAAGAGGTTTCAGCTTAGTAATGATATTTTGTATAGACTCTACTTTGTTAACCAATATAATACAGATAGGATTTTTAGTATGGGTAAAGTACTGTTTTAACTCTAAAATATTGCTATCTATCTCTTTCATCTTTTCTAATAATGTTTTATCTGATAGTAAAGTTTCGACTCCATTTTCTACCTCTTTGGCTGTCGCATCAATACCAAGTTTTCCACCCACTAAAGACTCATTGGCTGTGTGGTCAAGTGCATCAATAATCCCTTGGGTAATTAAAATCTTTTGTGGGTCGAGTCTATTTAAAATGTACTCTGTAATAGCTGTTGCATCTTCTAACTCTGGAGCATCTTCATTAACAAAAATAGCATGTTTAACAAAGCTCATTTGACCTACACCCCAAAATGCATGCATAAACTGCTGTGCATGACCTTTGTAGAGAGTTTTCATCTTTCCAAGTATTAAATTATGAAAAACACCATTTTCAGGCATATAGTAGTCTATAAGGTCAGGAGCCATTGGTTTTAGCATTGGTAGGAAGATACGCTCTGTTGCCCAACCCATATATTTGTCTTCTAGTGGTGGTTTACCTACAACAGTGGCTTGAAAAACAGGTTTTTCTTTCATTGTAATGGTCTCTATCTCCATAACAGGGTAGGGTTCTTTTAGTGTGTAATAACCTGTATGGTCTCCAAAAGGTCCTTCTGTCTCCATCTTTGTAGGGTCAACAAATCCCTCTATGACAATATCTACATCTCTTGGAATATAAATATCGTTAGTTATTGACTTCACAAGTTGTGCATTTCCCCCTCGTACAAATCCATAAAGTAGCATCTCAAACATACCATGAGGCATAGGAGCTTGACCACACCAAATATAGAGAGGGTCACCACCAATAGCAACAGTTACAGGCATTTTTTTACCTGCTTTTTGATATTGGTCAAAGAAGTGTGAAGCATCTTTGTGAATCTGCCAATGCATTCCTAGATGGTTTTTATCATACTGTTGTAGACGGTACATTCCTAAGTTTTGCATACCACCATCAAGACTTTGTGTATAAACTTGACCCATGGTAATAAAAGCTCCACCATCCTCTTCCCATGTCTTTAAGATAGGTAGTTTGTCTAAGTCTACTTTCTCTTTAGTTATGATAATATCTTGACAAGCACCACGTGAGTTAGAACGCTTTGGAAATACATTTTTAAGAGCAAAGAGTTCAGGAATCATTTTAATTTTATCAATAAACTTTGCAGGTGGTTTTAGTTTTAGTAGTTTCTCTATATCTTGTGCCACATCATCAGGATGTTTATCAAAGATTTTTTCAGTTAGTTCTTTATTGGCAAATATATTCATAAGTACTGGCATATCATACGTTATATTTTTTTCTTTGTTAATAGGTTGTGTAAATAGGAGAGGGTGAGAGGTATCTTTTTTGACCTCAATATAAGCAATATGAGGGATTTCTAGTTCTACATCTAAAGGTTCATCTATAACCTTTAGATTTCCATTTTTTTTAAGCCATTCAACGATATCTTGCATTTTAATTTTCCAATTTTTATTTGACGGTGTAGTCTGGGGACTACACCCTACATTTTTGGATGTATTATAGCGAAGTTATTTTTTAATTTTAGCGACAACTGCACCTCTAAACTCACCAAGTTTAAAGTTTGTTGCCATATCTTTTGGATAACGTTTATCTAATATTTTTCTTAAATCAGGAGAGATATTTTGACCATGACAAATAAGACATGGTTGTTTAATGGTTAATGCTTTATAGACACGATAGTGGTCTCCCATGTCTACAACTTGAGCTTCTTTAAAATCTTTAGTATCTAAGAAATGCTCCATCACAATGGTATCTGTTTCATCAGGTTTGTTTTTTGGATTTCTATATTTGAGTGCTGTTCTTCTGATTTTAACCTCTGAAATTTTATTATAGTCATCTGCCATACCAGGTCCAATAGATGAACAAGCACCAAGAGCTGTTTTATAGGTAGAATCACTTTTCATAAGTCCCATAAGTGTTGATTTCATGGTTGTCATGTAGCTATCAATATTCATCACTCCTACATCTTTAACCATCTTGTTACCGTTTACATAGGTAACAGTTGTAGTTTTTGATTCCATAGGTGCAGGTAGTTGTTTTTGTATAGTTCTTACTGTTGCTTGTTGAACAACTTGTATGTTTTTTTCTACCTTTGGTTTAACTTCATTATTAGAGTTACAAGCTGTAAAAATTAGAGGTGTTGTAAACAATAGAGTGCAAAGCATTTTGTTCATTATAATGTCTCCTAAGTAATTTATAACTATAAGTATAACTATTTAGATAAAACCATTAGCTTAATTTTGCTCTTAACTTTAACACCAATTTTAATACGATTTAATTTAATATGCTTATTGGCATTCCAAATAATTTTACCATTATTGACTTTTACCTTAGTCCAACCATTATTAGAGATAAAGATATCTGCTGATTTAATAGTTTTGTCATCTAGTGTTACTTCAACTCTTTTAACTATTTTATTTTTTGGATAAATTATTGGTTGTTGAAAATGAACACCACAAAGTTCTTTAAATTTAAGATATAGTTTAAAATCATGAGCATTACTACCTACAACAGCTGAACGGTCAATATCTTTAATATCACTACATACACCATTTACAGCACCAATATTTTGATTGAAAACAGCTTTAAAGTTATAGTTTTCTAAAACCTTTTCAACTCTACTATCATATTCACCATAAGGGTAAACAAAAAGATTTGGCTCATAGTTTAGGTGCTTTTTCATAAGAGCTAGACCTTTGTCTATGTCAGCTTTTATCTTTGCATCATTCATCTGTCCATAGTGACCATGTCCATAAGAGTGAAATTCAATTGTACCATATTTGGCAATGGTCTGAAGTTGTTTCCATGAGACATAGTCTTTATACTTTTTTTCAGTAAATTTTACAGCAATAAATAGAGTAAAAGGAAAGTTGTACTCTTTAAAAACAGATAAACCATGAGTATAAAAGCTTTTAAATCCATCATCTATGCTAAAAGCAACCCATTTAGATGGAACAGCTTCACCTTTGTTTACTTTATTGACAATATCAATAAGAGGAACAACTTTATAGTTATGTTTTTTTAAGTAATTAAACTCTTTACGAAGCTCTTTTGTAGAGATATTCGTAGTTGGATAACGGCTATCATCAAAACGGTGATAGACAAAGATATGCCCATCTGCAAAAAGCAGATAAGGTGACAAAAGGAGAAGGAGGAGTAAGAGGAGTTTTGTCATTTTAGGCATTGAATTTAATCCATCTGTTTACGTAAAAAAGTTGGTGTATCTAAATAATCTTCATGACCATAGCTATCACCACCACTAACTCTTGCTGAATTCATTTTATGTAATATAGAACCTTGTGTTGGTGTTCGGAGTGTTCCAATTGTATTATTGACAGTTGTTTTCTTTTGTATGGTTTGTTCTGTTTCATAATCACTTGGGTCTTCAAAACCTGTTGCAATAATAGTTAATTTAACTTCATCAATAGGAATCTCTTCTGATGTTGTTGTACCAAAGATAATATTTGCATCTTCATCTGCATTCTCTTCAACAATATCCATCGCTTCAGATATTTCAGCAAGAGGATAGTCTGGGTGAATATGGAAGTGAACTAAAATACCCATTGCCCCATCAATTGACAAGTTATCAAGTAGTGGAGACTCAATAGCTGCTTTTGCTGCATCATAAGCTGCAGAGCTACCTTGAGACTCTCCTACACCCATAAGTGCTAAACCTCTATGACTCATAACCGTTTTAACATCGGCAAAGTCAAGGTTAATATCATTTGCACCATGAGATAGAATTACGTTTGAAATTCCACCTACTGCTTGTGAGAGAACATTATCAACTAATCTAAAGCTATCTCTCATACCAAGATTTTTCTCTACAATAGAGAGAAGTCTTTCATTTGGCACAACAATAATTGAATCTGTCTCTTTTTTAAGTCTATCTAATCCCTCTTTTGCAAGTCGTTTTCTTTTTCGCCCCTCAAAGGCAAATGGGCTTGTTACAATAGCAACAGTTAGTGCATTTATCTCTTTTGCTGCTTGGGCAATAACAGGTGCAGCACCTGTTCCTGTACCTCCACCAAGACCAGCAGAGATAAAGACTAAGTCCGCACCATCTAACATAGTTTTTATACTATCAAAGCTCTCTTCTGCTGCTGCTTGACCCACTTCTGGTTTCATACCTGCACCAAGACCTTTTGTAGCATTGATTCCAAGTTGCATTTTATAAGGAGCAATTGATGCAGCAAGTGCTTGAGCATCTGTATTGGCAACTATTAGGTCAATACCTTCAATTCCCTCTCTAATCATATGGTTAATCATGTTTCCACCACCACCACCTACACCAATTGCTTTAATTTTGGCTCCATGAACAGCAGCTGTTGATTCTGTTATATTAAACTCTTCCATTTTATCCTCCTCTTAAAAGATTTTCGATGCCCACTGCATAAAGTTTTGCACGGGATTGTTTTTATTGTTTTTTGGTTCTTGACTTAAGTCTTTAAATAGGTCATTACTATTTTCTTTCTCCTCTTCAAATGAGGGAGTAGAGACAGAAATTTTAGGTTTAGATACATTATTTAAAGTTTGAATATTTGCAATATCTTGTAGTGATTTTTTTGGATGATACTCTTTTGAATGAAGCATTGTTTTACTTCCATCAAGTTCATATTCTGTATGTTCACCTGATTCATAAGAGATAAGACCAATAACAGTTGAAAATTCAGGAGCATCTAAATCTTTTGATATATTGGTAATATTTGTTGGTTTTCCAATTCGTATAGGCAAATTTGGCATCAATGCTTGTGCCAACTCTCTTGTTCCTTCAATATGTGTCATACCACCTGTTAAAACTACTCCTGCTCCAAGTTGACTTCTTAGTCCACTCTGTTCTAATGAGTTAGTTAAAAGTCCAAGTGTCTCTTCCATTCGACTATAGATTATACTATGTACAATATCTAGTGAGACAGGGTTTACCTTTGTATCATCACCTATAATAGGTAGATGAATCTCTTCTGGCTCTTTTTGGAAGAGGCTTCCTTTTATTATTTTAAGCTCTTCAGCTGCTTCAAGTGGAGTATGTAGTGCTACAGATAAATCATTTGTTATATGGTTTGAACCAACCGATAAGAAGTCATTATACTGAATTGCATTTCCTACATGTATAACAAGATTAGAGGTTTGACCACCTAAGTCAATTACGGCTACACCTCTCTCTTTATCATCTTCTGATGTTATAGCCAAAGAAGAAGCATAACCTGAAAGAACTACTCTTGCTATGTCGATTCCTGCTGCATGAACAGCTTTTTTTAAATTTCCAAGATTTGATTTGCTTGTCATAATAATATGTGTGTCAACTTCCATACGACTAGCATTCATTCCATTTGGGTCTTCTATAAAATCTTGTTCATCTATTTTAAATTTATAAGGTAATACATGTAAAATTTCAAACTCATTAGGAATATTTGCATTATAGAGTGCTGTTTGCATAACACGGTTAATTTCATTAATTGAAATCTCTTGATTTGGAATATTGACAACACCTGATGATTTTAGACTCTTGACATAAGCACCAGAGATTGAGATTGTCGCTCTTGTTAAATTTATTCCTGCAACACGTTTGGCATCATCAACAGCATCTTTTATTGATTTAGAAGCTAACTCTATGTTTGAGATAGCTCCCTTTTTGATACCATGAGATTTACTGATACCATGACCAGCAATCTCTATATGATCATTTTTCATTTCACCAATAATCGCACATATTTTCGTAGAACCGATGTCTATAGCTAAAATGGGCATGTTCACGATCTCATCCTTAGTTCTCAAATCTCTTGTCAAATTCTAATAAAGTTCAGTTGGATATTTTTTATCTAACATTTTCATCAAATTTGATTGAAAGTTTTGATTCTTAACCATATTGGCACTTTTATGCAACTTTTTGGTCTCATTATTCTCAAGTGGAATCAATTTTTGTTCGATAATTTTGTAAACCATTACTTTACTTCCTATAGGAATGATACCCTTTTCTTGCTCAGAAGTAAAGAGGCTAGAGATAAAATTTGAGGTTTCTTGTTTATTTATATCTAAATTTTGTGTTTCTACGTTATCTAGTGTGATAAAAGTTGACACATTTAGTTCTTCATTGTCAATATTTGTCAATTTTTCTTCAGCAAGAAGAGATAATGCTTTTTTCTCAGCTTCAACTTGATATATAGGGGTAATTTCAGCTTTAACCTCTTCAAATGTTTTAGTAACAGGGGTAATAATATTAATAATTTTCACAGATGCATATCTATTGTTTACAACTTTTGGTTTAATAAGCTCTCCCTTGGAGTGATTTGCTATCTCTTGCCACAATTTTTTAGATAGTTTAGGATTATTAATATCAAGAGTAAGGGTTTCATCGAAATTTAACTCTCCCTTTTTTAATTGAATATATCTTTTTAAAGCAGTTTTTTTACTTTTGGCAACTTTAGTGGCCTCTTTAACCCACTCTTTTACCTCTTTAAACTCTAAAATTTTCCCATCTTTGTCTGTGTAGTTAAATCTATTTTTATTATAATACTCTTCAACTTCTTTATCAGTTACTGGAGTATCTTTTGTCTGGGTCCATTGCACCTCTAAGGTATATTTTGTTGGTGTTTTATATTGCTCTTTTCTTGGCTCCCAAAACTTTTTTAATTTTGCATCATCAATAGTAACATTTACATCTTTATTGGTAAGTAGAGTATACTTTAACTTATCAGCAACTTCGTAAGAGATTTTAAAAGCGTTGTACTCATTTTCTAAACTTTTAGCATTAAGCATTTTAAATGTTTTTTGTATGGTCAGTTGATTCATAAGATTATCTTCAAATGTTTCATGGCTTAACCCTCTATTTTGTAGATAGTTATCATAAATTTTTCTATCAAACTTTCCATTACTTTGAAAAGCAGGAACAGAAGCTAACTCTTTTGCAGCTTCTTCTTCAGTAACAATAATTCCAAATTCTTTTGCAAGGTTTAAAAGTTTTGCTTCTGCTGCCATATTTCTAATAACTTTACCTTGAAGACCCATCTGTTTTGCTTGTTTCTCATCGAATTTGCCTTGCATCATTTGGTTATATTGTTGAAAAATTTGGCTGTATTCCATTTGAAATTTATCTTTAGAGAGTTTTATGTCACCTACTTGACCGATGTTATTACTCTTTAGTCCAGCAGAACCACCAATGACTGCTGTTGAAAGTATAAATGAGAGTGCAGCTATCCACATGATGATAACTGTAAATTTGTTGTTGTGTTGCATCCAACTTATCATATTCTATTGCCTTAGTTTAAAATTTGCCTAATTTTAGTCTACTTGTTATTAATTATTAATGAAAAAATCACGTTATACATTGTATATTTCTCCTAAAAAAGGCAATTTATATAATGAAAAATAAGAATACTCAAATTGTAACAGAAGATTTAAAGAATATTTGGCACCCTTGTACTCAGATGAAAGACCATGAAACCTTGCCACTTATCCCTATTAAACGAGCGAAAGGAGTCTATCTATATGATTTCGATGATAAATCTTATATTGATGCTATTAGTTCATGGTGGGTAAATATCTTTGGTCATGTCAATGAGCATATCTCTTCTAAAATTAAAGAGCAACTTGATACTTTAGAGCATGTACTTTTAGCAGGATTTACTCATAAACCAGCTGTTAACTTAGCAGAGAAAATTGTTAACTTAACCCCCAAAGGATTAGATAAAGTATTTTTTGCAGATAATGGTTCAAGTTCTGTAGAGGTAGCATTAAAGATGAGTTTTCATTATCATAGAAACAGAGGAGAAAACCGTCCTCTTTTTCTCTCTTTAACAAACTCTTATCATGGTGAAACTATAGGTGCTTTAAGTGTTGGAGATGTAGAACTCTATAAAGAGACTTATGCTCCACTATTAATCTCTTGCATTCAAACTCCTGTACCAAAAGACCAAAGTAAGCAGAGTGCAAAAGAGGCAATAGTTGATTTAGAGAGAATTTTAAAAGAGCGTGGAGGTGAAATTTCAGCCTTTATTTTAGAACCACTTGTACAAGGAGCAGGATATATGCACATGTATCATCCTCTCTATATTACTTTAGCAAAAGAGGTTTGTGAAAAATATGGAGTACATCTTATTGCCGATGAGATTATGACAGGTTTTGGACGAACAGGAACAATGTTTGCTTGTGAACAAGCTGGTATTACTCCTGATTTTATGACCATCTCAAAAGGGCTTACAGGTGGGTATTTGCCACTTGCTCTAACGGTGACAACATTAGATATTTACAAAGCTTTTTATTGTGACTACAATGAGTATAAAGCCTTTTTGCACTCACACTCATATACAGGAAATCCATTGGCTTGTACATCTGCACTTGCAACCATAGAGCTTTTTGAAGCCTCGGATGTGTTAGGTGAAAATAGAAAAAAATCAACCTATATTTTAGAAAAACTAGAGAAGTTTAAAACCTTAAAAAATGTAAAAGAGGTAAGACAAACAGGTATGATTTCAGCTATTGAGCTAAAAGGCTATACTCCACAAGAGCGAATTGGTCTTAAAGTTTATGAGTATGGACTAGAGCATGGAGTACTATTACGCCCATTAGGTCATATTGTCTACTTTATGCCACCTTATATCATTACTTATGATGAAATAGATAAGATGATAGATACAGCTTATGAGGCGATTGTAAGATTGTAGTTGGCTCTAAACATTGTATGTAAGTAAGTACCAAGTACCTTATCTTTAGTCCAAGAGCTAACATTTCCTTTCCCATTAGGAGTTTTAGAAAGAATATTAAACCCTTTCTTTAAACTCTCATCTGTTGGCTTTGTATAGTGAAAAGCATGACCTTTAATTCCTTGTTCATTGTAGTAATACCCTAAACGGTTAAATCGTTTATCAAGAGTAAACTCTATATCTAAGATTCCACTCATATTTTTCTCATCAACACCCTTACTAAGGTACAAAAGCCCTGCACACTCTGCATAGATAGCTTTTGTTTTAGAATGTTCTATAAGTGAGTTTTTAAAATTATTAGAGTTTTTAACTCTCTCATAGGCTTTATCTGTCTCTACATATCCACCACAGATATAGACTATATCAGTGTTAGAAGGAATTTTTTCATCTTTGGTTGAGTCTACTATTACTACTTTAGTAAAAAGCTCTTTTAAGAAGTTTATGTTGTCATGGTATAAAAAAGAGAAGTTTTTATCTTTTACTATGGCTAGTTTTTTATCTGTTTTTTTTATGGGTGGAAAGGGATATTGTGATTGAGTTTGGTTTTGTTGGTGCGATGGCAATCGCACCCTACGTAGCTTTTCTAGGTCTATGTGTTCTAAAACCTCTTTACTGATTTGTTCTATTTTAGATAAATCTTTTAAATCTAGTCCTAAATGGGTGTTACTTAGAGCAGGAAGTTTTTTTTGAATCCACCCTAGTACCACAATATTTGGGTGGTCTTGCTCTATTTGGTTTTTAATTAATTCATAGTGCATTTTAGAGGAGAGGTTATTTAAAACTATACCCTTAATTGTATTGTCTGGTTTATACTCCAATAGACCTTTAAGTACAGCCGAGATAGTAATATAACTTCCTCCTCCATCAAGTAGCAAAATAGTAGGAACATTTAGAAGCTTACTTATCGAATAGGCAGAGCAACCTTTATTGTCACCATCATAAAAGCCCATTACTCCTTCAAGAATATTTACTTGTTTATTACTGTAGTAGTCATAAAGCCACTTTACTTGCTCTTCATTCATAATAAAACTATCTAAATTTACCGAATCAGTCCCACAAACTATTTTATGAAACTGTGGGTCGATAAAGTCAGGACCTATTTTAAAAGGTTGCACAGACTCCCTAAAGTACCATAAAAGAGCAGTTGTGAGTATGGTTTTACCTTGATTTGAAGCAGTAGCAGAGATACAGAGACTTAACATCTAATTTTTTAATTCCCCACTCATTTCATACTTATTTAAATACCCACGAGGAGTGAGTACCTGTCCATTGCTAGTATGCCGTGTTTGAGAATTTCCAACAATAATAAGCGTAGACATAGTAACTTCAGGGTGTTCTATATCTTGCTCTATTAAATCAGTTGTCGTTGTTACGGTAATTTGCTCTTTATCTCGCCCCACATGAGAAGCAATAATAGCAATACGCTCTTCACCCTCACTCAATACCTTTAAAAAGTTCTGATAAGGCAAAATACGTTTTCTTGATTTTGGGTTATAGATTCCTAAAATCATATCAGCATCTAAACAGTTACGTACACGTTTATCTATAATATTTATATCAGTCAACTTATCAGAGAGTGAAATGACTGCAAAATCTTGGCTAATAGGCGCTCCAATGCGTGAAGCTGTCGCTAAAAATGAGGTCACACCTGCCACAGAAATTACTTCTATTTCGTCCCATAACTGTTGTTCGTCCATAAGTTCAGTAACAAGTGTTGCCATACCAAATACATTAACATCTCCATTAGAGATAATACAAGTGGTTTTTCCATCTTTAGCATAGTTTATAGCTTCTTGACATCGTGCTATCTCTTTGGTCATTCCTGACATAAACAGAGGCTTATCACCTATGAGTTCTTTTAGCTCTTTGACGTAGTTACGATATCCGACTACTGCTTCACACTCATCTAGTGCGTTTAGTGCCTCTGTTGTCATGTATTGTGTGCCACCTGCACCTGAACTTAGTATGTATAGTTTTTTTGCCATTATATCGCTCCTGATTATGCTATGATTTTTTCTAATTCTTTACAGCTTATTAATTTAGGTTTAGACATTTTGATATAGTTGTCAACATCATTAAGAACAGATTTCACTTCAAGAATAAGATTATCATATAAGGAAGTAGGTATAGTTAATCCATTTAATTTAGCCATAAAAGTTTCTTGTGAATTTTTACTCAAGTCTACATCTACTACTAAAT
>JALUKJ010000106.1 GCA_027056615.1 Campylobacteraceae bacterium
TTATTAAGCTTGTATTAAAAGAATCCTTTTCATACAATATTACTAACCTGAGTTCGACGGAATACTATATCCACAAAAGCCTAAAAATAGGTAAGATTTTCAAAATCAAATTCGTAGGACTAGCCGTAGCTAATTCAAGAATTTTATTTAGGAAAGATTGCCTATTTTTAGGCTTTTGTGGATATAGTATTCCGTCGAACTCAGGTTACTACTCTCTAACGGTAGCTAAAGTTAGTGCAAAAAGAACCTCTACTCCACTTCTTTCTAATGTTTTAGAGGCTTCTTTAAGGGTAGTTCCAGTTGTAACAATATCATCAACTAAGATTACTTCTATATCTTTTTTACCTTTATATTCAAACTCTCTTGGATTTTCAAGTCTAAACTGTAGTGTTTTTCCTGAATAGTTTACACTATTGGTTGCCATAAGTTTTGCATGTTCTATGTGAACCTGTTTATGTCGCATCTCATGTGTAAGAAGTGCAACATGACTATAGCCTGATTTAATATTTTCATCAATACCTATAACATAGATTTCTCTAGGGTCATTTTCTATAAACTTTTTAATAAAAGGACGAAAAGAGAGCCTTGCTAAAGCTCTGTAGAGTTTATAACCTTGTGGTGTATGTTTAGTTAGAAGTAAATCTTCTATATGCTGATAGTTAAAAAAGCTATAGACCTCTAGTAAACCAAATGTTCGTTTAGTTACAGAGGGATTTAAGAGATTGGTTTGACAAGTTTCACAAAAAGTAGATATGCTTAATTTATGACAACTTAGACAACGCATCTTTTTTTAGAGTATATTTCGAATTACAATAGCATAATGAAGTACAATAAAATTTAAAATAAAAATACCCATAGAAGAAGCTCTTGAAAATAGAGTCTCTAATCTAGTTCGCTCTTTTCCATTGGTTCTAAAAGCAATTCTTAAATGAACAATAGTAATTATTGTCATAATAGCAACCAAAAGCAATTTAGTTCGCAAGGCTTCTATAACTTTTGAGTGAACTTCAAAATTAAAAAGAGTATCTATCATACCATTTTGCACAATCATCCATATACCTGTAGTAACAAGAAGTACTAAAACAACTATCTCAAAATAACCAAAAATAGGTCCAATACGTGGATAGACCAACTTTTGGTCTTCTTTGTCACGCAGTGAAATTCCCAAAACAAACATAAAAACTGAGCCACCAATCCATGAGATAGCAGCAATAAGATGTAAGTGTATTCCCCAACCCAAGCGTTCCCCTTTAAAGTATGTAATAGAGTATAGCTAAATATTATATGATTTTCAATATAATATTAAATATTAACCTTGCCACAAACTGAAACACTTTTAATTTCAAAAGAATATGATTATAAAGAAAGCATCAAACTACTCTTAATTTAAGCTATTCTAATAAATTATTAAACAAAGGGATTATAGTGAAAAAAAATGTCATTTTATTACTTATATTGAGTAGTTTAACATTTGCAAACATTGCTATTGTTAAAAAGATTAAAGGTACTGTTGAGGTTAAACGAAAAGGTCAAGTTATTTCTATAAGAAAGGGGAGTACTTTAAAAAATGGCGATGTTATTTTAACAAAATCAAAAAGTTCAATAGGTATTATGTTTGATGATGGGAGTCGTGTCTCTCTTGGAGAAAAAGCTCTATTTGTTATCAACCATTATGTAGTCAAACCAAGTAGAAAAGAGTATGATATTGACTTAGAGCTCAAAAAAGGAAAAGCAATGTTTAGCTCAGGTAAAATAAGTAAACTAGCTCCCCAAGCTGTTAAGTTCCGTATTCCTGAAGGTGCTATTGGTATTCGTGGTACAAAATTTGTAGTAGAGGTTAAATAGATGAGACTTCTTTTACTAAGCTCCCTCATAGTACTTTTTCTTGGCTGTTCTAAAACTACAGTTGTTCTCTTAGATAGTGGAAAAGTAGGTAGTAGTATCACCGTTACTACTCAAAAAGCAACAACTAAAATTGATAAAATTGATGCTTATGTTGAGTTAGAAAACCCAAATGAAGCACCAAGTCAAGTAAAAGAGATGTCCAAAGAAGAGATAACTAAACGATTTGGTAATGTACTAAAAGCATCTCCTCTAAAACCACTATCTTATCTACTCTATTTTAAAGTTGGTTCAACTTTATTAACCCAAGAGTCAGAAAAAACATTAAAAAAAGCTCTCAAAACCATAAAAGAGCGTTCACCTTGTAGTGTTGATATTATAGGGCATACTGATACAACAGGTTCAAGTACTATTAATCAAAAAATCTCACTTAAACGTGCTAAATATATTAAAGCTACCATTGAGAAAAAAGATATTAGAGTAGTTGCTTTAAAAGCTAAGGGCTATGGAGAAGAAGATTTACAGGTAAAGACTTCTAACAACACTGCCAATGCAAAAAATAGAAATGTTGAGATTTTTATTAAATAATAGATAATAGATGAGTCGTTTCATTCAATATCTAGGTGTAGTAGTACTTTCTTTATTACTACATCTTCTATTTTACTATACAGATATTTTAAGAAACATTGACTATAAATTTTATGACTTATCAACAATACTATTTACTAAGGTAAAAACAGACAATAGTGGTTCATATTCAGTCATTATAGATATTGATGAAAAGAGTCTACAAGCAATGGGGCAATGGCCTTGGGCAAGAGTTCTTGATGCTCAACTAATTAACTCTATTAGCAAGATGCATCCATCAGCATTAGGCATCAATATTCTCTTTCCAGAAAAAGATAGACTCTCTCCTCTAAATATACAAAAATTTTATGAACAATATTTTAACTTAACAGTTCAATTCTCCTCAATTCCTTCAGCATTAAGAGACAACGACATTCTTCTTGCTCAATCTATCAAAACATCTAATGCTGTTCTTTCAACCTATTTTTCTAATGAAGCATATACATCTAAACAGTGTGAAACACTAGACTACAAAAAGAATGTTTTCTCAGCAATGACAACATCATTTACAGCCTCTGCTTTACTCTGTAATGCTCCAATTTTACAAAATGGGGTAGAAAACTTTGGTTTTATTAATGCAACTGTTGATGAAGATGGTATATTCAGGCGTGTGCCTCTTTTTATGCGTTACAAAGATAAAGTCTTTCCTTCATTTGCACTAGCAACTATACTTAGTTTTGATAACTACTTACAAATTAACAAATCAACAAGCGATATTTTAATAAACTTTTCAAGTAACAGACCCAAAATTATCTCAGCTATTGATGTTTTAAGAGGAGAGGTTGACCCAAAAGATATTCAAGGGAAAATAGCTATTTTAGGCTCTTCTATTATTGGTCTAAATCCAAGTTATATTATATATAATGGAGAACAAATTTCAAATAGTATGATTCATGCTATGGTAATTAACAATATTTTAGATAATTCAACTTTTACACAACCAAAGGAGTACAAATTATTTAATATTATCCTCTCTTTTCTTCTTTCACTAATTATTAGTCTCCTTTTCCTAAAACGACTCTATTTTTATATTCTAATACTTATATCAACAACACTCTTAAGTAGTTTTATATGGCTTATGAAAGCTTATGCAGAAAATATTTATATATCTATAGCTTACTTATGGATTCCACTTTTTATAATCTTCTTAACATTTATAATATACAACTTAAGAGTGATTAACAAAGAGCAGAGGGAACAGGAAAAACTTCTTATACGTCAAAGTAAACTCGCTTCCATGGGAGAGATGATTTCACTTATTGCTCACCAATGGAGACAACCTCTCTCTGCTATTAATGGTGTAGTATTAGAGCTAGATATTGACTATAGAAAAGAGAAACTTCATCCTGAACAATTAGATAAACATCTTGATGAAATCGAGAGAATTACAGCTTATCTCTCAAAAACCATTCATGACTTTACCTCTTTTTTTGCTATTAACAAGGAGAGTGTTAGTTTTTTTGTTGAAGATGTTATTACTCAAGCTATTAATCTAACCACTATCTCTAGCTATAAAAACATTGAAATCATCTGTAATAACAAAGAGAAAATAGAACTTGTAGGTTTTAAGTCCGAACTTATACAGTCACTTTTAGTTCTTTTAAATAATGCCATTTTTGCTTGTGCTAAAAATAGTTCAGAGAGATTTCAAGGAGAGATTATTATTGATACATATCGTTTAAAAAACTATGTCTATATCTCTGTATCTGACAATGCAGGAGGTATTCCTAAAGATAATCTAAGGAAGATTTTTGACCCATACTTTACTACCAAAGAGAAGTCAGGTGGTACAGGACTTGGGCTTTACATTTTAAAACTTATTGTTGAAGATAGTATGAATGGAAAGGTTTTAGTGGAAAATGGTAGCAAAGGGGCTATATTTACTTTGCAGATTCCAAACTCTAATTAGCTTTTTCATTAATATATATATCCATAACTTTCTACACAACCCCAAGATTGATTCCCATAATGTCAGATAAATCATCTCTCATCTTAAAAAGTTCATCAATATCATAGATAGTAAGAACCTCCATCATCTGTAAAAAGTTCCATAGACC
>JALUKJ010000107.1 GCA_027056615.1 Campylobacteraceae bacterium
TGCTCTCATTGTTTTACTCCTAAAAGTTTATTTTAAAAATTATAAAACAACTAAGCGAAATTATATTTCGTTCCACTACTTTTTACACCAAGGAGTATCTTTAATATATTTAAGTTGTTATGAATATCTTTTTTTTCAAAGGATTAATCAGTTAAATTTAACTATCTTAAAAGAAAAAAGCGTTACCCCAACCACATCAGCTACAAAATCAAAAAAATCACAAGTCCGACTAGGTAACCAATATTGAGTTATCTCCTCTAATCCTGCAAAAGTAAGGACAACTATTGCCCCTACTTGTATATTAAATCCAAAAATCTTTTTGCTTTTAAAGTTTAACCCATAGTTCAAAAGAAGTGCCATAACTCCATAGAGCAGACCATGAAGAAGCTTGTCTCCATTTGGAATGTGTCCTATTACCCTAAAAGCAAAATTATAATCTGCTGTATCAGCTAGATAAATAATAAAGCTTATAAAGAGAAAAAAGCTTAATGGTAAAATAATTCGTAGATTTAATAATTTCATAATTAACCCCGTTCTCGTATTAGACTCTGTGCAAACCTCGTATCAATAGTTGCTTCCATCTTCTCAAACATGTTGTAGTAACCAAGCAAAGTACGGTCAATAAAGATATAGTCGGCATTCATTTTATGCACAGCATGACGTTGATTTTTTTGCACATCCATAATAATCTTAAATCCACGCTCTGAAAAGTCACTATTCTCTTTAAAGTCGTACTTCTCTTGGGCAAAGATTTCAATATAGATTCTGTCAAGTGGTTTAATAGCAGAGCGATAAAATGTCAACATATCTTTCATCTCTCCACGGTCAACCATATCTAAGTTAGCATACTGTTCTGTAACCACTTCATCACTTGCATTGTCCATAAGCAATACATGCAGTTTTGAAAAACCATTTAAAAATTTACTGTCAACCTTTTTTACACATCCAAAGTCAATTAAACCTAACATGTTGTCAGCCATAAAAATAAAATTTCCAGGGTTTGGGTCGGCGTGAATCATCTTTAATCTGTAAAGCCCTATGAAAAAAGTGTCAAAGATAAGTTGAGCATAATGGTTACGTATATCTTGGCTTGGATTGCTATTTAAGAAGGTTTCAAAGCCTTTACCCTCTAAAAAAGTAGAAGTTAAAACTGTTTTAGTTGACAACTCTTTGACAATGGTGGGGACAACTATTGACTCATGATTTAAATTTTTTTCATAGTACTTTGTATTTTGTGCCTCTAACTCATAGTCAACCTCTTCTGTCAACCGTTTTGTCACTTCATCCATCAGATGGTCTATGTTTTGACCCTTAGCAAAACGACTTAATCCAAATTTAATAACCGATAAATCAGAGTCAATACTTTTTGAAATTCCAGGGTATTGTACCTTTATAGCCAACTCTTTTTTGCCTGTTGTTGCACGATGAACTTGACCCAAACTAGCAGCTCCAAAGGCTTGGTTGTCAAAAGTGTCAAAAATATTTTGTGGATAGTCACCTAATTCCTGTTTAATAATCTTTCGTATTAAAGCCTTATTAATAGGAGGAATAGAGTTAAAAGATTTTGAAATCTCATCTAAATACTCTTGAGGTAAAAAAGGTAAACCCAAAGCTATTTGTTGAGCAATTTTGACCGAAACCCCTTTGAGTGTTCCTAAAGAGTCAATAATCACTTTAGCAATCTCGGCGTGAGTTTCAGATTTAGATACCTCTTTGTCCTCTTTTGACATAAAAGCTCGTTTTACAGCACCTTTTCCTGAACTCATACCTATCTTTAACATTGCCTTTCCTACAACTATCCCTCTTGAAGCTCTGCTTGTTGGTATCTTGTTCTGTCCTATGTTATTTGTCATTTAGTACCTCCCCAAACTTTCGTTTTATCTTAGTAAATCCACTCTTTTTAACACTAAATCGCTCTAGTGCTGAAAGAAAATGTGTCTTAAAGAGAAACATTCCCAAATCATTTGCTCTGTTTAAAATACTTGATTGTAACAACGCCTCAATAACCCCTAAAGAGTGGTCAATAAACTGTGTAGTATTTTCAAACATCTCTGAGTCATCTTTGACCCAATAGGCAACAACCATAATGTAGTAGTCCCAAAAGAGCCGTGGAAGATGCTCTTCAAAAGGTGGATTTTGAATCTCCTCTGCTTCAATGGCAATGCTCAACATATCAGATACCATCTCTCTAAATAGAGTATTTGAGTCATAAAGTGCATTTAGCTTGAATCCACCAGACTGAAAAACCATATCTGAAATTTGTATAATAAACTCTCTATCTTCCAAATAGAGTTCCAACTCTGTCTCAATAAGTGTCTGTAACTGTTCACGCAAAGTATAAGTGTGAAAATCTTCAATCTCTTGAAGTATTTGTGCTGTCTCTTTGTGTTTTTGTTCTACATAAGCGTAAAGAATCTTCTCTTTAGTTGGAAAGTAGTTATAGATAGTTGGAGTTGATATACCTGCATTTTTTGCTATCTCTCTCATTGAGGCTGACTTAAACCCTTTTTCAATAATAAGATTAACAGCTTCTTCAAGAATTTTTGCTTTTGTTTTCTCTTTTGCTGATTGTGTTACTTTCATAAATAGCTCCATAGTCTTAAATATTTTAATTTAGTATAATATAAATAGCCAATTTTGTCAATCTTTATTATAGTAAATTAAAATTTTATTTTTTCTAATTTTTATTAGTTACTTTTTATTTTTTATTGTTATAATAGTAATGGGAAAAATGATGTGACATTTTACTGATAAGGAGAAAAAATAATGAAAAATAATCTACACACTTTTATAATGGGGATACTTACTCTATTTGCTTTATATCTCTACTTCTTATCAGCAGAACCTTTATCTTCACAAATTACAATTAAAGAATTTTCAACTTTAAATATAGAACAAGAAGAGCAAAATACACTTAACTATCTAAATAAACTTCGCACCAAAGCAGGTCTTATTCCATTTCAGTCTCATAAAATTCTTGCAAAAGCATCTAAAAATCATGCTAACTATTTAATTCATCACTTAACTTATGGACATAAAGAAGATAAAAAATTTAAAGATTTTACAGGAGTCTACGGTTCTGACCGTATTCAAGAAGTTGGTTTTTCTGCTCCACAAGTCATCGAAAATGTCTCTGCAAACAATAAAAATTATAAAGAGTCTATAGATGGTCTCTTTGCCGCAATTTACCACCGTATGGCATTTTTAGATTTTCGTTCTGATATTATTGGTATTGGCATAAGTCAAAACAGAACTCATCTTAGCCACACAGCCTTTGTTTATGATATGAGTGCAAAGGCATTAGAGCAACTATATAAACAAGATAATATTACCCAAGAGCAACTGACAAAAGCTATTGAGAGTAATAAAAACAAAAATCATAAAATGGTTATCTACCCTTATGACAAACAAATAGATGTTCCCCCTGCCTTTTTTGATGAACTACCAGACCCATTACCAAACCATAGAGTAAGTGGATACCCTATTAGCGTCTCTTTTAATCCAGCTATCTATAAAAATGCTAAGCTTTTAAGCTTTCAACTCTTTAATAAAGATGGAATTGAAATAACCAATACAACCATATTAGATGCTAAAAGAGACCCAAACAAACGTCTAACAAATATGGATTTTGTTCTTTTTCCTCTAAAAAGATTGGCATGGAATCAAGAATACTATGTAAAGTTTAGAGCCATTGTTGATAAAAAATTAATTGAGAAAAAGTGGAACTTCCATACTCGAACATTTAACTTACCTCTCTATAGCGTAACTCCAAACAACAATAGTTTTTCTTTAAAAAAAGGTACATCATGTATCTTATATTTTCCTCCAAGTTCAAAAGAGGATTTACTTGGTGATTTAGCATACCCTTCACATTATGATATTGACTTTATAGATAAAAACACAATTAAACTAACACTACTCTCTACTAAAAAAACAAGGACTATACTAAGCTTAGGTAATCATCGTATAAAAATATATGAGAAGTAGTATTTTTATTTCTCTACCCAATCCTCAAATCTCTTAATATCAATAACCTCACTACCAAACTCACTATTTACAATAATAATCTGCCCATCTTTATGTTCAAGTTTTACTTTAACCTCTAAAGTTCTCATTTGATTTCCATTGGGGAACTTTTACTAAAGTTGTCTCTATGAGTCCTAGTTTTTTGAGTTTTGTAATAGAGGCTTTAATGATTTTTTTCCCTAATAAGAGGTCATTTTTGATTTTACTTGTAAGAATTACAAAATATCCATCTATCACAATAATCTCTTTCCAACTCTGAACAATCATCATTACCAAATAGGCAATAATCTCTGTTTGTGCATAGGTTAAATTGTATTTTAAACGGAATTCTCGGTCAAGTACGGTGGTTTTAGCAAACTTTTAATAGGGCTTTGGTGTCATTATAGAGTCACCAAAACTAGCACAAAATAGACAATGCACTAGCTATAACTATAACTAATTATAAAAAAAAGTTATAGTCAGGCAACCCTGTAATAGTC
>JALUKJ010000108.1 GCA_027056615.1 Campylobacteraceae bacterium
ACCATCTGATATTATAACCATATTTTCCGATATAGATGAGCTGAATTTGGAAGAAAATACAACTACAAAAGAGAGAAGAGAGAAATTTGTAGAGGATGTTTTTGGTAAGAGTTTTACTTTGAAAGATGAGTTTAATAAAAATTTGAAAAGGACTGTAAATGAGTAATATTTCAAGAGAGATTGTTTTTGTCCGTAATGGATTAACAGGGGGGGGATTAGGTCTAATGTCTGCTATTCAGGCAAACTATTTTTATGAAAAAGGCTTTGATGTTACAGTAATTGTTGACCAATCCTATAACGAAAAAGTACTTAGTAGTGCTAATGCAAAAATGTATCATCAGGGAATTAATATCGTATTTGCTTTAACATCAGAAAAATATAAAACTACTTTGCCTCAAGTTCCAAGAAAAGCTATCCGAAAAGAGTGGTTTGGTGGGAAGATAAGTTCTTATTATGATGAATATGGAATCATGATAAAAAAGACTTATCACGATAGTACAGGACAGAGAGTTAAGGTTGAAATTCCTATTATGGATGATTATTTGAAATCTTTAAAGAGTGGGGATATTGTAACGACATTTGAAGCTAGTTTAATCTGGCATGTAGGAAATTTAGAACTTCCAACAGGTGTTGCTATTGTAGCACAGATACATAACCAACACTTTTATCTTAGCGATTGGATAGATAACATTGATAACTATACAAAATTTGTATGCCAAACCCCAAAAACAAAAGAAGCCTATGAAGGAGTATATGGTAAAAAAAACAATATAGAAGTTATACCAAATCCATTAAGGCATGAAATTCCAAAACAAGTGATACAGCATAAAGGGAGACCTTTAAAAATTATTTCTGTAGGTAGATTAGAAGAAGGGAAACAACCAGAACATACAATAAATGTTTTTTCAAAAATTATTAAACAGTTTCCAGAAGCTTTTTTGGAAATATATGGAGAAGGTAAAGAAAAAGAGAATCTACAAAAATTTGTTAAAGAATTAAAGTTAGAAGATAAAGTTTTTTTTAAAGGACATGAAAAAGATTTAAGTAAAATATTTAAAGATGCCTCTCTGATGCTTTTCCCATCAAAGAGAGAATCATTCGGGTTAGTAATTATTGAAGCATTTAGTTTTGGGGTTCCTGTTATTGGATACTCTACTGTATTTGGTGTAGATGATTTGATACAAGATGGTGTCAATGGATATATTGTTCCGCAAGGAGATCAAAAGGAACTTTATAAAAAAAGTTTAGAGTTATTAAAAGATATAGAAAAAAGAGAGAAATTTGGACAAAATGGTTATGAGTTTTCTAAAAAATTTACCTATGATAAAGTAATGAAGCAATGGATGGAGTTGGTGTTGGGTATCTCTAATGTAAATCCTGTCGAACTACTCTATCAATATATAAATAGAATGGAGCTACCAAAGCAACTTATAAAAAAAATCATTCAACAGCAAATGACAGAAAGTGAGTTAAAAGATATGGTTAATTTACTTAAAGATGTAAAATCAAAAATTATAGATGGTAAGGCTTATATATATTCTAAAAAATTATTAGAAAGTTATACAAATTTTAAATTAAATGATTATGAAATTAAATAAAATTATCTATTTTAATGTATTGCTTTCTTTATTATTTTCATTTTTTTTAGAAGCAAAAGATTCTTTTTATACCAAAAGTGGCAATGTGATTCAAGGCATTACCTATTTTGAAAACAATTGGATTTTTTCTCAAACACATAGTAACAAAAGCATTACCTTCAGCATATTTAACGATAATCTAAAACTTAGACAAACTATTAATATAAAATACCCATCACATGCACAGGATTTAAGTATTGTGAAATATAAGGATAAACTGTATTTATTGACGACTGGAAAGCAGTGGGAAGGTGTTGCTGTATTTG
Organism: Campylobacteraceae bacterium; assembly: GCA_027056615.1. Lineage (GTDB taxonomy): Bacteria > Campylobacterota > Campylobacteria > Campylobacterales > Sulfurovaceae > UBA1140. The sequence goes on from JALUKJ010000108.1 coordinate 1,904, forward strand.
AACTTATTAAAAAAAATAATAAATTTAAAATAGTTTTTAGAAAAAATTTAAAGTTAAGTATTGGTAAAAATACACCTACTATCTCCGCAGAGGGAAACTATCTTGCTACTTTTGCAAACAATACTATCTACATTTTTGATTTTAAGATGCTCAATGAAAAGCAATCAGTTAAACCTTTTTACTCTTTTATTATAGATAAAACACAACGCCAAAAGCATCAATGGAGACAAGGTATCTCTATGAAAAATAACAAGATATATCTTTTAAGTGGAGATGCAAATATAGAACATCCTAAATACTTGGTAGTTTATGATGCGTATGGAAAAGTACTAGAAAAGAGGAAACTAAAAGTAAATAAACAAAATGCTAAAAAAGAAGGTAATAAATTGGAAGTAGAAGGGCTGACTTTTAAGGGAAATACACTATATACAACGATCATGACAGGCTATAATGGGAAAAATAAAAAACAACTTTTAAAAATTTATAAAGAAGAATTTAAATGATAAAAGTTTCACAAATTAAACAGCTTTTACGAGATTTTAGAAAAAAACTATTTTGCGATAATAAAGAACAAGCAAATATTAATAAGTATAAATATTTTTTATTTATAGATTCTAAAGTACCAAATATTATAGAACAGATATATCCATATTTTTATAAAGGTTTTTTCAATAAAGATAAAGTTGTTATTGTATATAGACACTATTTTGAAAATATAAAATATTTAAAACGAGCTATTAAAAAATACAACTTAAATAGTTATTGCTTAATTAACTTAAGAGATATTCCTTCCATACAAAATGGTATTTGGTTTTATACGCATAACAGTATGACAAATTTAGCAGTTATCAATAAAAATGTTTATTCTAAACACATCTGGATTGGGCATGGAGATAGTGAAAAGGTCTCTTCTTATAAAAAAATTATTCGTATATATGACTACTCTTTAGTGAGTGGAGAGAATGCTATAGAAAGATTTTACAAATATAAGATTTTTAGACAGGAAGAGTCTTATCGTTTTATTAAAGTTGGAAAAGTTGTTTTTTGTTCAGTACTGCCAGATAAAACTATAGGTAAAGTCAGAGCTTTACTCTATGCACCAACTTGGGAAGGTCCTATGAGAGAAGAGAGCTATTCTACTTTTCATTTGTTGAAGCCAACTATGGAATTTATAGAAAATATAATTAAAAAATTTTCTATAGATACTATTATAATAAAGTTGCATCCAAACACAGGCACAAGAGACTCTAAACTGATAGGGCAAACTTTAAAAACAATTAAAGCTTTAATAGAATTAAATAAAAAGATAATATTCGTAGCAGAGAAGACAGATTGGGTCTACCCTTGGGTTCATAAAAGATTTAAGGGAAAATTGGAATATATAGGTAAACTATATGATTTAGATGAATATAACTTTGTGGCTGGTGTTACAAATATATCAGCAATGGCATCAATGATATACGCTGAGGATATAAAAACATTTGTGCTTTATGATAGTAAAATAGATGTTCAAGCACGAGTAAAATCAATATCTGGTAAAAAAATAGATTTACAAAATCTATCTAATTTAGATAGTGATATTCTATTCAAGAAAAAAAATATAGGTAGCTTAATGGACTATGAAAAGGATTGGAAAAAGCTTACTCAAGAAAATATTTTTAAAGAAGTTGTGAAGCTTATTGAGAAAGGTGGAAGTAATGCAAATTAAATTTAATAATCAAAAGCTATACTTCTTTAACTTCTCTCCATGGAGAATGATGCAAATTAGTAGTTTTTTTCCTGTTGCTGATGATAGAAGATTTATTTGTAAAAATTTGCATGAAGCTCTTGATAATGGTTTAGATAAAGACGCTGTAGTTTTTATTTATGGGATAATAGAGTTTCTAGAATTGGAGGAGTTTGTAAAAAATAATAGTATTCCTCTTTATAGAATAGAAGATGGCTTTATTCGCTCGGTGGCTCTTGGGTCTAGTTTTGCTAAGCCTTACTCTTTATGTTTTGATTCTCGTGGTATATATTTTGACCCTCGCAAGCCTTCGGATTTGGAGTATATTTTACAAAATTATGAATTTGATGATGAACTAATAGAGAGAGCTAAAATTGTTAGGGATATGGTTATTGAGTCTAAATTTTCTAAATATAACCATTTGGAGCACAAAGATATTGAGATACCCAATAGAAGCTCTTACGATAAAGTAATTTTAGTTACTGGGCAAGTGGAAGATGATATGTCTATAAAGTATGGTGCTTTTGGGCTTAATAATAGTGATTTGTTGGAAATGGTTAAAAAGGCTAATCCTAATAGTTTTATAATGTATAAGCCTCATCCAGATGTTTTATCTGGAAATCGAGTAGGGCATATAGCAAAAGAGATTACAGAAGCTTGTGCTAATTTAATTGTTACAGATATTAGTATAGACTCTTGCATAAATGCTTGTGATGAGTTACATACTTTAACATCTGGAGCAGGGTTTGATGCACTGCTTCGAGGCAAAAAAGTATTTACTTATGGTATGCCATTTTATGCGGGCTGGGGTTTAACTACAGATTATAGAAAATGTGAAAGACGAACTAGAGAGTTAAGTATAGAG
>JALUKJ010000109.1 GCA_027056615.1 Campylobacteraceae bacterium
TAGAGGAGTACTTTGCTAAGGTACAAAAGGAACTACTAGAGAAGAGCATGGCAGATGAAAATGCCATGACCAACCTAAACTACGATGAGTTTTGGGATGGGGTGGATTTGGAGGATTAGAGTTTAGCCTCTGGTTTAGGTTCTGGAGTAGGTTTTGGTTTTGGAGCTGTATAGAGTTGCATAGAACCTAAGAGCCTACCACCTTCATGGGTTTTAATGTTTTTAACAGTAATGTCTCCTTCAACTGAACCACTGTTTCCAACTTCTAAAAGTTCAGAAGCTACTATCTTACCCTTAAAAGAACCATCAACTAGGATATTTCTACTTGTCATGGTTGTAGCATTGACAACACCTGTTTTATCAATATTTATCTCATTTTTAGATTCAATAATACCATCAACCTTACCTGAAATAAGAACTCTTTGAACTTTTATCTCATTGGTCACTGAACCATTGGACATAATTTCTAAAGTATCACAGAAGATTGAGCCATTGAGTTTTCCATTGACAATAACATTAGTTGCAGTAATAGCACCATTGACAACACCATTAATTCCTATAACAACAGAAGTAACTGAAATATCACCATTAACTGTACCCTCTATTTGTACAGCACCTTTACCCTTAAAATCTCCACTAGCTTCAATCTCTTCTGCTACATAGGTTATGTTTTTTGCTGTACTATTTGTTGTTTTTTGATTTCCTTTGAACATCTATCTCTCTCTTTGTATATAAGTTTAATTTACTGATTATAATATATTTTTTTAAAGTTTTAGTTTAATATAAGATAAGCTATATTTGGTTAATTAATGTTGTTTTTTATTAAAATAATATTAAATTGAAATATTAGTGTTTTTGTGATATTTTTTTTATAGCTATTTTTGGCTAAAATTAAAAAGCAGAACTAACTAAATCAATAAAAAGGCTAAACAATGGGACATGACGTAGAAATTAATCAAGTAAATGTTATCCAAAATGCACTTAGTAATTACCAAGGTTTCACTTCTGGTGAAAAAAAATATTGCATTGACCATCTTGCAGAGTGGATTTCTAATGAAAAGGGATTAGATGTAATGATTGAAAAACTTGAAGAAGAGAAATCTTTAGATGCAAGACCGTTTTTAGAAAAAACAGGTCTTATAACAGCTTAAACTTTAGTTACCAACTTCTCCTTTAGGTAACTGTAGTAAGAGTGGCTTTTTCTCTTCTTTAAGCCACTTTAAAATCTCTTTAATTTTATCTTCACTCATAGCTGTACAACCTGCTGTACCTTTTCCGTTACCACTTCTAATATGCATAAAGATACAAGAACCACCATTTTTTATCTGTTTAGGGTTATGATTTACAGTAATACCATATTTATATAGATTGTTTTTTAGTTTCATGTGTTCAAAACTTTTATAATCTTTAGCTATTTTTGTGCTATCTATAATTTTGTTATACCATTGAGAGTTGCTATCATCAACACAGTGGTCTGTACGTTTATAGATATGATAGGGAAAGTCAATCTTAAAATTTTTGTAACCAAATCCATTTCCTAAGTAAAAAAGTCCAGCAGGGGAGCGACCATCTCCCTCTTTTTTAATATATTTAGCATTTTTAGGTGTGGTGTGTAGCCCTAAACCCCAAGCAAGTCCATTTCTACCTAAGATAATGCTAATAGACTCACCCACTTTTTGCCAATTTTTACTTTTTCCAATTCGTTCATAGCGTTGTAGTGTTCCATTTCTACTGTTCCAATCTGCTGTAGTTACAAAGAGTAGTTGTGAAGAGTCTTTTGGAAAAGTAATATTTTTATTATGTAGTTGCAGAAGTTGTTTCTGAGGTATATCTATACGGTTTGTTGTAACTTTAGGTATTGTTTCATTTTGACAAGCACAAAATAGAGTCAATCCTAGAGTTAATAGTAATAATCTTTTCATAATGTTATAATCCTAAAAAATTTTGAGGAATAGTCATGGAAAATTTAGGAGTCTTCTCCGTTTTAATCCCACTCTCTATTATTATTTTGGCAATTATAACAAAAGATGTAGTAGTATCGCTTTTATCTGGTATCTTTTTAGGAGAATTAGTTATTCACTCCTTTCATCCATTGGAAGCTTTTATTTCTCTGTTAGATGGATTTGTTGAACTATTTGGGGAATCTTGGATTACTAAAACGGTACTTTTTGCTCTTTTGGTAGGTTCAATTATTAAACTTATCTCTCGTTCAGGTGGGGTAGATGGGTTTGTAAACTACTTAAGCCAAAAAGATAAAGGGATAGACTCTCCTAAAGGAGCATTGTTTTTAGCGTACTTTTTGGGAGTAGTAATTTTTATTGAGTCATCTATTACCTCTTTGGTCGCTGGAACAGTAGCTAAACCTCTTTGTGATAAAAATGGAGTGAGTCGAGCTAAACTAGCTTTTGTTTGTGACTCAACCTCTGCTCCTGTCTGTTCTCTTATTCCCTTTAATGCTTGGGGGGCTTTGCTTTTAGGGTTAATTGTTACGGCTATTAGTGACAAGGTTATTGCAGGGGAGGGTGTCCCCCTTTTAGTAGAGTCAATTCTTTTTAACTTCTATTCGCTTATTATTTTAGTTATGGTTTTCTTAGTCATTCTTTTTGACATTAATATTGGTGCAATGAAAGAGGCAAAAGCCGTTCCTTTTAAAGAAAAACAAATCAAAGAGGGAACACATCGTTCACCTCTACTAATGATACTTCCTTTAGTTGTATTAATTGCTATGGTTCCTATATCGCTTTACTATACAGGAGATGGTGACATCTTAAAAGGTTCAGGTTCAACCTCTGTATTTTATGCAGTTATTACAACACTTATATTTACTTATGTCTATTATCTAATTGGTGGCTATATGAAACATAAAGAGTACTTTTTGGCTCTATATGAAGGGATTGCAGATATGATTCCTATTGTCCTTATTTTACTTTTAGCCTTTCTAATTGGAACTGTTATTAAGGAGCTAGGAACAGCTAACTATATAGCAATTCAAATGCAAGAGCTTCATATCTCTATAACACTTCTTCCTGCTCTAGTCTTTTTGGTTTCAGCTCTAACAGCTTTTTCTACAGGAACAAGTTGGGGAACTTTTTCAATTATGATGCCAATCTCTTTAGGATTAGCAGGTACATTTGACTTATATATTCCTCTTATGATAGGAGCAGTCATCTCAGGTGGAATTTTTGGAGACCATGTTTCGCCCATCTCTGATACAACTATTATCTCATCAATGGCAAGTGGTTGTGACCATATTGAACATGTTCGTACACAGATGCCTTATGCTTTAATTGGGGCGTTTTTGGCTACTGTGCTCTATTTAATTTTTGGGGTTTTAATATAGAGCCTCTGTTAAAATAAATTTCTAATAAAAAATAATAGAATTAGGAGCTTTTCGATATAATATCTATTAATTATAATATAGTATATTTAAAGGGATTTTATGAGCAATTTATTTGAAGAAAATCAAGATATTCAAGAGGTAAAAATAGAAGATAGTATGAAGGGTTCTTACCTTGACTACTCTATGTCCGTTATTGTCGGTCGTGCCTTGCCTGATGCAAGAGATGGTCTAAAACCAGTTCACCGAAGAATACTTTTTGCAATGAATGAGTTAAACCTTTCTCATCGAGCACCTTATAAAAAGTCGGCTAGGATTACTGGTGATACTGTTGGGAAATACCATCCTCATGGTGACACAGCTGTATATGATGCTTTAGTTCGTATGGCTCAAGATTTCTCTTTAAGAGAACCACTTATTGATGGACAAGGAAACTTTGGTTCTGTAGATGGTGATAATGCAGCAGCAATGAGATATTGTGTTGTAGGAAGTACAAAGATAAAAACAGATAAAGGTCTTCTACCCATAGAAGATTTGGTAAAAGATAGCCAACTCAATAGCGATAATAACTTAGATATTAAGGTTTTATCTATGGCAAAAGTAACCAATAGTGCTTCTAAGTTTTTTAACTCTGGTATTCACAATATATATAAACTTCAAACAAAAGAGGGCTACACAATTAGTGGTAGTGCTAACCACTTAGTTTTAACATTAACTACAGATAAAAATGGAAAACCTATTTATGATTGGAAAAGATTGGACTCTATTTTAGATGATGATAAGATAGTCATAGATAGAAGTGAAAAAATCTTAGATAATAAAGAGGCTACCCAAAGTGAGAAAAATCTAGCCATTATTGCAGGTTGTTTGGTCTCTAAAGGATTTGTAAGCCAAGAAAAAATAGGTTTTAACAATACCGACAGAGCCTATTTTGATGCTTTTGTAGAGGCTTGGAAGAACGAAATAGGTGAGAGCTTCTATTTGCAAGAGAGAGATTTAAAGTCAGGAAAAACTATCTATGAATTTGATGTTCAGTTAACTCACTCAAAAGATAGAGATAAAATTCTCTCTTCTGTTATCTATACTCAAATGCAAGGTCTAAAATCAAATAAAAAAAGAGTTCCTAATTTTATATTTACCTCCTCTAAAG
>JALUKJ010000110.1 GCA_027056615.1 Campylobacteraceae bacterium
GTAGAGAGTATTTTTAATGATGAAAAAATTAAAAATAATACTGTCAAAGTAAAATTTTTTTCAAAAAAAGATAAATTCTATTATTACTTCCATCTAAAAATATCTAAAATGAAAAATAGTAAAGAGTATTTGTTAACCTTTAATGACATTACTAAGTTAGAGCAAGATAAGACCAATATAAAGAAACTAGCAGAGTTTGACCCTCTAACTCAAATCTATAATCGTGTTAAGTTAAATGAGATGTTTCAAAGTATCTTTTTCAATGCAAAAAAATACAATATTCCTGTAACAATAATTCTTTTTGATATAGACCACTTTAAGCATATTAATGACAACTATGGACATAATGTTGGAGACAAAGTTTTGTTTGAACTCTCCTCTTTAGTTCGTGGTTTACTTAGAGATGAAGATATATTTGCACGTTGGGGTGGAGAGGAGTTTGTTATTGTATTGGAGGAAATTTCATTAAAAGAGACTACAAAACTTGCTTCTCGTCTAAGAGAAGAGATAGAGAATTTTCATTTTGATGTTGTTGAAGATATTACTTGTAGTTTTGGAGTAACACAGTTCACTCAAAGAGATACAGAGTCTATCTTTTTTGAGCGTGTAGATAAAGCACTTTATGAGGCTAAAGAGAGAGGACGTAATAGGGTGATTGTTAAAGAGGCTAGTCAATAAAATATTTAATAGCATTTATATAGCTTAAATTATTGAGCTTTTCACCTATATAAGCAATATCAAAAGCCGTCCCATGGTCAACAGAGCTTCTAACAATAGGTAGATTAAGAGAGATATTAATTCCCTCATCAAAATAGAGAGCTTTAAGTGGTGCTAAACCTTGGTCATGATACATAGCAACAAAATAGTGGTGCTGTTTGCGACTTTTTGGAGTAAAGGCAACATCTGGTACAAGTGGTAAGGTATATATCTCTTTTCCTATTACTCTGTGAGCCATCTCTCTCGCTTTAACTATATATTTCTCTTCATCTCCTAAGACTCCATTATCTCCTGCATGTGGATTGACTCCTAAAAGTCCTATGGTCTCATTTTCTTTTATCTTCTCTTTAATATTTTCATAAAAATCAATTAAAAAAGAGGAGAGCTTCTCTACATCTTGAACTTCTTTGACTACTTGGTTAAGAGGAATATGCTCGGTATAGAGTGCCACATACATTTTAGGAGAACCAAGCATCATAATAGCAGGAGCAAAAAAGAACTCACGAAGTGCATCGGTATGACCTTTAAAATTAACTCCTGCAACTTCCCAAGCTTTTTTGTGAATAGGTAGAGTCATAATTCCATCTACCTCTTGTTGTTTAGCAAGTTCTACAGCTTTTAGAAAAGAAGCAAAGGAGTAAACCCCTGCCTCTTTAGTAACCTTTGATGGCTCTATAGTAAATTTTTTAGCAACCTTATTAACAATTTGAAAATCTGGAGGAATGCTCAAACCTAAAAGTTTTGAAGCCTCTTTTAGCATAACCTTATCTATGCAGTAGATAGGTTCAATATACTTTTTAATCTCTTCATGGTTCTCTAATGCAAGTTGAATTCCAATACCATTTAAATCTCCAATTGATATAGCTATTTTTTTCATTTATTTACTGCCACTTTATAGGTTGGGTCATCTTCTTCATAAGTACAAAAAGGTCCAGCTGTTTTTAAAACTTTTTTACAGTCAGTAGATAAGTGTCTAAGGGTAAGCTTTTTTCCTGCTTTTTTATACTTTTCAGTTAAAGCATCAATCGCCTCTACTCCTGAACTATCCATAACCCTTGCATCTTTAAAATCAATAATCACTTCATTTGGGTCATTGCTAACATCAAACTGTTCCATAAAAGAGGTAACAGAAGCAAAAAAGAGTGGACCTTCAAGTTTATAGACTTTGGTATGGTCTCCACTCTCTTCTACTGTTGCATGAATCTTAGCATGTTTCCAAGCAAAGACTAAAGCAGAGATAATAATACCTGCAATAACAGCAATAGCTAAATCAGAAAAAACAGTAATAATAGTTACCACAATAAGTACAAAAGCATCTGATTTTTGCATGTGTTTAATACGTTTTAAAGATGAGAACTCAAAAGTTCCAATACTCACCATAAACATAATTCCCACCAAAACAGCTACAGGAATAATAGCAATAACATTAAAGAAACTAACAACAAGTACTAAAAGAAGCACAGCTGCTACAAAAGATGAAAGACGACCAAGTCCACCTGATGAGAAGTTAATCATACTCTGCCCAATCATTGCACACCCTGCCATACCTCCAAATGAGCCTGAACAGACATTACCAATACCTTGAGCAACACACTCTTTGTTTCCTGAACCTCTCGTTCCACTCATTTCATCTAGCACAGAGAGAGTTAGAAGTGATTCAATAAGTCCAACCATAGCAACTAAAAAGGCAGTAGGTAAAATAATAGCCATAGAGTCAGCATTGAAGAGTGACCAATCTGGCATAACAAAGTGAGGCAATCCAATAGAGGTAACATCTCCAAATAACTCTCCTACCATTTTAGTTTGGACTCCTGTAAAGTAAACTATAAGAGTTAAAAGAATAATTGCTACAAGACCAGCAGGAACAGCTTTTGTAACTTTAGGTAAAAATTGCATAATAAGCATAGTAATAGCAATAATAATATACATAATATAATTTTCTGTAAATGAGTTTTTGATAATTTCTATCCAATTTAATCCCTCAGTTACTTTTGGAGCTAAAAAATGAAGCTGTGCAAGGGCAATAACAATAGCAAGTCCATTAACAAAACCAAACATAGCAGGTTGAGGTACAAGACGTATAAACTTCCCCATTTTCAAAAGACCAATAGCAATTTGAAAAAGCCCTGCAAAGATAGACGCAATAAGAATATGATGTAAAATCATTATAGATAACTCTTCGCCATGAAGTTCTGGATAGAGTGCTTTAACTCCAAGCCCAAGTGAGACAAAAACAATAGCTACTGCTCCAGTTGCCCCTGAAATCATTCCAGGTTTACCACCAAGTAAAGAGGTAACAAGCCCAATAATAAAAGCAGCATATAGCCCAACCATAGGGTTAACACCTGCAATGGCAGAAAAAGCAATGGCTTCAGGAATGAGTGCAACAGCCACCAATGCTCCTGAAAGAACATCATTTTTGATGTTTTGAGTAGAGTAATTTTGAAGATTAAACAAAATCTAAATCCTTTGAAAAATAGTTGGCGAATTTTAACATAGTTCTTGTAAGTTTGTAGTAAAGATAGAATTTTAAAAATTAAGAGAGTAGAAATAATCACCCACGAAGAGAACTTCATGGGTTTAATAAGAAGAGAAACTATTTACCAAATTTTTCAGAAATAGCTTTAATATCTTCGTCAGAAAGTTTTTTAGCTTGTCCAGCCATAACAGCTTTCATAGCACTATGACCGTAAGAACCATCTTTGTAACCTTTAAGTGCTTTTTCAATATCTGCTTTTGATAAATCTTTAACAATTTTAGATTGACCCATTGCAGATTTTTCAAAGTTTTTACCATGACATCCTGCACATGCAGTAGTATTAACTTCTTTTGCAGGAGTAGCTTTTGTTGCATTAGCATCTTCAGCTTTTGTTGCGTTAGCATCTTCAGCTTTTTTGTCTCCACCAGCAATAGATGTAGCAATATCTGTAATATCAGTATCAGAAAGTTTTTTAGCTTGTCCTGCCATAACAGCTTTCATTGCACTATGACCGTAAGAGCCATCTTTGTAACCTTTAAGTGCTTTTTCAATGTCTGCTTTTGACATATCTTTTACAATTTTAGATTGACCCATTGCCGATTTTTCAAAGTTTTTACCATGACATCCTGCACATGCAGTAGTGTCTGTAGCTGAAGCTGAGATAGAAAGTAGTCCAATTGTTGCTAAAGCAACGATGTTTTGTTTAATCATATTTGATTACTCCTGTGTTTAAATTTGGTTTATAATACCCTTAAAAAGTAGAAAAAATTAAATATAAAAAGGTTTAGAATACTTTTTATTGATTAATGTCACCAAAAGTAATATATTTTAAAATTATCAAAATTATTACTTATAATTACACTAGGTATAGCTGCACTGCAGGCACATGAGACATACCCAAAATGGGAAGATGCAAAGCAGTTTAAGTACAACAAAGCAGTAGTACCAAATAACTATAAAGATGTTGGATTAAAAGAGAAGATAAAAGAGATAAGTGGGGAGCAGATTAAATATGATATCTCTGGTATTTCGCCTAAAAATTTATCTGAACTATTAGGTAGGGGTATTGATTTAAATGATAGTAATAGATATATTAAAAAAATTAGATCTAGAGAGTTTAAAGAGGGTGGGCGAGTATATAGAGCAATTTATTATGATGAAAATAGTGCACAAATAGAGGGTGAGAAGGTATATTTTTATAGAGATAAAAAAGATAAAAAAGCATTTTATGATATAAAACGAGAGTACTATAAAAATAGCTCAATTAAAGAGGAGTCG
>JALUKJ010000111.1 GCA_027056615.1 Campylobacteraceae bacterium
TCTCACCTGTTTTACCATCGTAAAGCTCTGTTTTACCATCACTATCCATTTTGGCTAACTCAAAGAGCTTATCAAACTCTTCATAGTTTGCACCTTCAAAAACAGGAGTTCCAAATTTTACTCCATTCGACCAATCTCTAGCATAAACCAGTAACTCATCATCAGAAAGTTTAGCCAAAGTCTCTTTAGCATTCATAAGCTTAGCAACATCTGCAATCTCTACCATTTTAGCTCTAAGGTCACTAATCATCGTCTCTTTATGCTCATCAAACATCCCTTGAATTTGCTCACCAAGCTCTTTGGCAATCATTCCTAAGTGAACTTCAAGAATCTGTCCAATGTTCATACGAGATGGTACCCCTAGAGGGTTCAAGATAATATCAACAGTTCTACCATCTTTCATATATGGCATGTCTATTTCAGGAACAATATTAGAGACAATACCTTTGTTTCCGTGACGACCAGCCATTTTATCTCCAACTTTTAACTTACGTTTAGTTGCAATGTAAATCTTAACTAACTTCGTTATACCATTTGGAAGAATATCATCTTTCTCTAAGATATGAAGTTTCTCTTCATGAGCATCTTTGAGTTTTTTCTTCTGACGTTGGAAGTAGTTTTTAGTAGAATTATATTCTGACTGAATTGAATTATCATAAGCTTGAACAACAGATTTTAGTGCAAAACGGTTAACTTCTTCAATCACATCAGCAGAAATACTATCTCCAGCTTTATAATCAACTTCAGCAATGGTTACATCTGAAACTAAACTAGATTCAGATAGTAACTTAGCAATTCTAAGACGCTCTTCCTTATCTATCATCAATAGTTTATCATGATGCTCAGAATCTAAAACTGATTTCTCTTCCTCATAAGATTGAATAGACCTGTCATCTTTCTCTTGACCCTTTTTAGTAAAGACTTTAATATCAACAACAACACCTTCCATTGAAGCTTTACAATAGAGAGATTTGTTTACAACATGACCAGCTTTATCTCCAAAAATAGCTCTAAGTAGACGCTCTTCTGGTGTAGGTTTAATTTCTCCTTTTGGAGATACTTTACCAACTAAAATCATTCCTGGTTTAACATGAGTTCCAAGTTTAACAATACCAGAGTCATCTAAGTGAGATAGCTCATCTTCACGAATATTCTGAATATCTCTTGTAATCTCTTCTGTACCATGTTTAAGTTCTCTAGCTTCTACTTCAACTTCATAAGTATGCACAGAAGTAAAAGTATCTTCTCTTAAAATTTTCTCAGAGATAATAATCGCATCTTCGTAGTTATATCCATACCAAGGCATAAAGGCAACACGCATATTTTTACCAATAGCAAGTTCACCCATATCCATATTTGGACCATCGGCAATGACTTGACCTGCTTTAACCACATCTCCAACTTTAGCTATTGGTGTTTGGGTAAAGGTGGTATTTTGGTTAGTACGCATATTCTTTTCCATTGGATAGTGGTCTATGTAAACACCACCCTCATCTTCACCTAAAATATAGATGTTTTTAGAATCAACTTTTTCAACTCTACCTGCACGTTTTGCTTTAACAGACTCCCAAGCATCACGACTCATAATTGCTTCCATACCTGTACCAACGACAGGTGCATCTGTTTTAAGAAGAGGCACTGCTTGACGTTGCATGTTTGAACCCATCAATGCACGGTTCGCATCATCATGTTCCAAGAAAGGAATCAATGCAGCAGCAGAACCTGAAACCATTAGTGGTGAAATATCAATAAGTGAGACTTTTTTAGTCTCATTAAGTAGAATTTCCCCATTACATCGTGTTTCAATCAACTCATCAACAATAGTTCTATCTTTAATTTTTGTTGAAGCAGGAGCAATAACTAAATCTTCCTCTTGTGTTGCTGTTAAATAGACAATCTCATCTTGAATTACACCATCAATAACTTTATTATAAGGTGCTTCAATAAATCCAAGTTCATTTACTTTTGCATAGGTAGCAAGGGTGTTAATAAGACCAATATTTTGTCCCTCAGGTGTCTCAATTGGACAAATACGACCATAGTGGGTTGGGTGAACATCCCGAACTTCAAAACCTGCTCGTTCTTTAACAAGACCACCCTCACCTAAAGCTGAAAGTCTTCTTTTGTGGGTTACTTCTGAGAGTGGATTGGTTTGGTCCATAAACTGAGACAACTGACCTGACGAGAAAAATTCTAAAATAGTATTTGTAATCATTTTAGAGTTAACTAAATCATGAGGCATTAACTCATCGAGTTGACCAGAGATAGTTGTCATCTTGTCTCTAATAGCTTTTTGCATCTTAGTAAGACCATTATATAGTTCATTACCAAGTAGCTCACCAATAGCTCTAATTCTTCTGTTACCTAAGTGGTCTCTGTCATCAATATGACCTGAACCATTTTTAACTTTTGAAAGATATTTTACAGTATTAATAATATCTTCTGCTGTCATTACAGTTATATAATCAGGAATATCAAGACCTAATTTATGGTTCATTTTCATTCGACCAACTTTAGTTAAATCGTAACGCTCTGGATCAAAGAAGAGTTGTTTTAAGAAGGTTCTTGCAGCTTCAACTGTTACAGGCTCTCCTGGTCTCATTACTTTATATATACGAATAACAGCTAAATCATTTTCATCTTCAATCTCTTCGGTTTGTTTAAGTAGTCTAAGAGACTCTTGGTCAGCAATAAATGACTTAATAATTGAATCATCTGCACCATCTGCTAAATCATCAGCAATCTGGAAAGATTCAACTCCTGCGTCAATAAGCTTTTTAAGCTTAAGTTCATCCATACCCGTGACAACATCAAAAAGAACTTCACCACTCTCTTGGTCAATTACTGGACGAGCAAGATGTCTCTCTGCAAGAACTTCAATAGGATACTCTACCCACTCTAGTCCTTCATCAATCAATTTTTGAGCTCTTTTCTTGGTTAATCGTTTTGAGGCAGCTAGAACTATATTGCCATCTAAATCTCTCACCTCGTAAGGAGCACGACCTACAAAATCATTGACAGAAAATTTAGTAACAAAACGGTTATCTTTTACAAAAATTTCTTTAGAAACGTAGAATAGTTTCATAATATCTTCTTTAGAGTAATCTAATGCTCTAAATAGAATAGTTACAGGGATTTTTCTTCTTTTATTAATTCGTGCATAGAGAATATCTTTGGCATCATACTCAAAGTATAACCAAGAACCTCTATCTGGAATAATCTGTGCAGAGTATATTAGTTTATTAACAACAGTTGTTGCCTCTTCTTCTTTAAAGATAACACCAGGACTTCGGTGAAGTTGGTTTACAACAACTCTCTCAACTCCATTAATAATAAAGGATGTTCTATCAGTCATAAGAGGAATATCTCTTACATAAACTGCTTGTTCTTTAATCTCTTTAGGGTCAAGTTTTTCACCTGTTTTTTCATCTCTGTTCCATATTGTAAGAGCAATATTCATTTTTAATGAAACAGAGTAAGTTAATCCACGTTCCATACACTCACGAATGGTATATTTAGGTTGTACAATATCAGAACCTTTATACTCTAATGTTAGTCTATTTTGATGGTCATGAAGAGGAAAAACAGAAGAGAAAACTTTTTCAATGGTAGATTCAGAACGGTTTTTAGCACCAATCATTAAGAAATCATCATAAGATTTTTGTTGAAGTTGAAGTAGGTTAGGAACTGCAATCTGTTGAGGGGTCTTTGAAAAGTCGACTCTAAGTCTATTTCCAGAATGTAAAGTATTTAACATGGGCGAACCTTATAATAATAGTATGTTATGTTAATGAAATGTATAGATATACAAAAAAACTATTGCGCAATAGCTCATCGCTATATCTCACCAAATATTATAAATTTAATCTGTCTTTATTTGATTTTGTACTGTTACTAATGCAGCACAAGAGTTATAATCTACTGTTACTAATGCAGTAGAAGAAAGAGTCTAAATATTTAAAATTTCAGATGAGTAGAACTCATCTGAAATACATAAGTCAAAAATAACCTATTTAACTTCACAAGAAGCACCAGCTTCTTCAATTTGTTTTTTAATCTCTTCAGCTTCATCTTTAGAGATAGCTTCTTTAAGTGTAGTTGGAACATCTTCAACTGCTGATTTAGCCTCTTTAAGACCAAGACCTGTAATTGCTCTTACTACTTTAATAGCATTGATTTTCTTAGCACCTGCTCCTGTAAGAACAACATCAAATTCTGTTTGCTCTTCTTCTGCTTCTGCTGCTGCTCCACCACCAGCTACTACAGTAGCTTGTGCAGATACACCAAATTTTTCTTCAAATTCTTTTACTAGCTCTGAAAGCTCAAGTACTGACATGTTTGAGATAAACTCTAATACATCTTCTTTAGTTGTTGCCATAATTAATTCCTTTAATCATTCATTATTTATTATAAAGTTTAATCGTTTTTAGTCAAATCTCAAATGAGAATTAACATTACGAAATCTACGCCTCTTCTTCTTTCTTAGTAGCCAATGCTTGAAGACCAATCGTGATTGCACGAGCTGGACCATTCCAAACATTAAGTAACATACCAAGAAGTTCTTCTCTACCAGGTAATTTAGCCATTGCTTCAATAGTTGCAAGTTCAGCAACTTTTGATTCAATTACACCAGTTTTAATAGAGAAGTTACCTTTATTAGCAATAGCAGATTTATCAGCCACTTTACAAGTAGCAATCTGGTCTTCACCCCAGATAAAAATGTTGTTATCAAGAAGTTCTAACTCTTCACAGTTTGCATTTTTAAGTGCAATTCCTGCTAGTGTGTTTTTTACAACTCTAACATTAACATCATTTTCTCTAGCTAATGCTCTAACACCCTCTAATGCTTCAACAGTCATACCTTTGTAATCACAAACAATTACAGCACCCTGTTCAGCAAAAGAAGTTGATAGTTCAGCAACAATAGCTTCTTTTTCAATTCTAGTCATTTATTCTCCTTTCGACTTCTAATAGGGTGTCATTTGACACATATACTCTTTCAAGTATATTAATTAAGCTTTCGCCCCTATTATCTATAGCCTAAAATCGTTCTATGCCAAGCATAAAGGAAAAGACATATAAAGGGGTCAGGTGATAATGATAGCTAAAGCTATCGTTATCACCTGACCCCTTTATCTTGTCCTAAGCTTTAGGCTCTTAAGCTTTCACTTTCATATCTAAAAGTTCTGTTGTATCAAGTGTTACAGCAGGACTCATAGTTAAAGACAATGCACCATTAAGAATGTATCGACCTTTAGATGAAGCTGGTTTAACTTTGTTAATTGTCTGTACAAAAGTTTCTAAATTCTCTTTAATTTTATCAGCACCAAAAGATACTTTACCAATTCCAGCGTGAATGTTCCCTTTTTTATCGGTTCTAAAGTTAACTTTTCCACCCTTAGCTTCAGTAACAGCTTTAGCAACATCCATAGTAACTGTTCCTGTTTTAGGATTTGGCATTAAACCTTTTGGTCCTAAAATTCTTGCTACTCTACCCAATGTTCCCATCATATTAGGAGTTGCAATAACTGTATCAAAATCAATATTACCTGCTTGAATTGCTTCAATCAACTCATCAGAACCAACTAAATCAGCACCTGCTGCTTTTGCTTCATCAGCCTTGTCATCTTTTGCAAATACAGCAACTCTAACTTGTTTTCCTGTACCATTTGGAAGAACTACTGAACCTCTAAGCATTTGGTCAGCATGTCTTGGGTCAACATTTAAGTTTAACGCAATCTCAACTGTCTCATCAAACTTAGCTGATTTTAACTCTGAAAGAAGTGCAGTAGCTTCATCTACAGAGTACTTCTTCTCTATATCTATTTTCTCTAAGAGCGCTGCTCTTTTTTTATTTATTTTTTTTGCCATTTATTTCTCCAACGATAATAAATCTCCCACATATCTGTGGTAATTATAAAAACAATATTACTATTCAGTAATATCAACACCCATTGAACGACAAGTACCAGCAATAATTTTTGCTGCCATCTCTTTGTCATCTGTATTTAAATCTGCGATTTTCTTCTCAACAATCTCATCAATTTGAGCAGTTGTTAAAGTTGCAATCTTATTTTTAAGAGGGTTATCAGAACCACTTTTAATATTTGCAGCTTTCATAATAAGCTCAGATGCAGGTGGTTGCTTTGTCTCAAATGTAAAACTTCTATCTGCATAAACAGTTACTTCAACAGGAATTTTAAAGCCCATTTTGTCTTTTGTTCTTTCATTAAACGCTTTACAGAATTCCATAATATTAACACCACGTTGACCAAGTGCTGGTCCTACAGGTGGTGATGGATTGGCTGATCCAGCAGGAATCATCATTTTGAACTTTTCAGTTACTTTTTTTGCCATCATTGTCTCCTTAGATAAAATAGTAATTTATTAAAAAAATAAAAACTTGAATCATAATAATATTTTATTATGATTTAAATTTTCAAACAAGCCCAATATGAAAAAAGGGGAATAGAGTTAAACTCCATTCCCCTATTTATAAACTAAATCTATATAATCTTTTCTACTTGTGTGTAGAGAATCTCTACAGGAGTATTTCTACCAAAAATCGAAACATTTAATTTTAATTTTCCATGGTCTAAATCATACTCTTCAACCATTCCTGTAAAGTTAGAAAATGGACCATCAATAATACGAACCATCTCACCATTTTCAAAGTCAACCTTAGGTCTAGGAGCAGATTTTTGCTCCATTTTCTCTAAGATCACTTTGATATCTGCTGTAGAAAGTGGTGTAGCTGTTTTACCTTCTCCAATAAAACGAGAAACACGAGGTAAAGATTGTACTTTGTGCCATAAACTTGTATCTAAGTTTACATGTGCAAAAACATAACCAGAGTAAAGCACACGTTCAGTAATCTTCTTCTCTCCATTTTTTACCTCAATAACCTCTTCTGTAGGAACAATGATAGACTCAATTTGGTCTTCAATTCCATTCTCTACTGCTAAAAGTTCTATCCCTTTTTTTACAGCCTGTTCAGAACCTGAATAGACTTGGATTGCATACCATTGAAATGACATACTAACCTACCACTGCTGTTACGATTGATGACATTATCAAATCAACAAGTGCTAAAAAAATTGATATTACTGTTACAACTAAAAAAACTGCAAAAAATGCTTGTCTTACTTGTGTTTTTGTTGGAAATATAACTTTTTGAATCTCTTCTTTAACGTGTGAAAAATATGTTGTTAATTTTTCCATTTTATAATTACCTTTTAATTATGGCAGGCCAAGAGGGACTCGAACCCCCGGCACCTGGTTTTGGAGACCAGTGCTCTACCAACTGAGCTATTGGCCTAAGAATAAGAGAGGCAAAAAAGCCTCTCTAAAAAGAACTAATTACAGTTTCATCTCTTTGTGTGTTGTATGACACTTACACCACTTACAGTACTTCTTTAAAGCAAGTTTTTCAGCAGTGTTTCTTTTATTCTTAGTGGTGTGATAGTTACGTCTTGTACACTTCTCACAACCTAAGTGAATTGTTTCTCTCATGATGACTACTCAATAATTTCAGCAACAACACCAGCACCAACAGTTCTACCACCTTCACGGATAGCAAACTTAGTACCTTGTTCAAGAGCAACTGGGTTGATAAGTTCAACAGTAATAGTAACGTTATCACCAGGCATAACCATTTCAACACCCTCATCAAGAGTAATTGAACCAGTAACATCTGTTGTTCTTACGTAAAATTGTGGTCTATAGTTGTTAAAGAATGGAGTATGTCTACCACCCTCTTCTTTTTTAAGAATATAAACTTCAGCTTTAAACTTAGAGTGAGGAGTAATTGAACCTGGCTTACAAAGAACCATACCTCTTTCAACTGCATCTTTTTCGATACCTCTAATAAGAACACCACAGTTATCACCAGCTTGACCACAATCCATCTCTTTACGGAACATCTCAACACCAGTTACTGTTGTTTTTTGGTTGTCTTTAATACCAACTATTTCAACTGCATCACCAACACAAACTTGACCTCTATCAATTTTACCAGTTACAACAGTACCTCGACCTTGAATAGTAAAGATATCTTCGATTGGCATTAAGAAGTCTTTATCTGTCTCTCTTACTGGCTCAGGAATATAAGCATCTACTTCATCCATAAGTTTAATAATTTTTTCTGACCACTCACCAAGTTTTCCAGCTTTAGCCTCTTCAAGTGCTTGGAATGCAGAACCAGCTACGATTGGAGTATCATCACCTGGGAATTCATACTCTTCAAGAAGTTCACGAACTTCCATCTCTACAAGCTCTAACATCTCTTCTTTATCTTCTTCGTCAAGTTGATCTTCTTTATTTAAGAATACAACAATGTAAGGTACACCAACTTGTTTAGAGAGAAGGATATGCTCTCTAGTTTGAGCCATTGGTCCATCAGTAGCAGCGATAACAAGAATAGCACCATCCATTTGAGCAGCACCAGTAATCATGTTTTTAACGTAATCGGCGTGACCTGGACAGTCTACGTGAGCGTAGTGTCTTGTATCTGTTTCGTACTCAACATGAGAAGTAGCAATAGTAATTCCTCTTTCTCTCTCTTCTGGAGCATTATCAATTGCATCATAATCCATAAATGCTGAATCATTTTTAGTTGCAAGAACAGCTGTAATTGCTGCTGTTAATGTAGTTTTTCCGTGGTCAACGTGACCAATAGTACCAATGTTAACATGTGGTTTTGTTCGTTCAAATTTCTCTTTAGCCATCTCGGTCTCCTAGATTTATTGTTAAAAATTTTCCGACATTATATCAGATTTAACTCAATATTGCTTTAATTACCAACAATATGGACAAAACTATTGTAAAAATGTTAATTGTTACAACACTTTTGTCCATAATTATGGTGGAGCCCATAGTGAGACTTGAACTCACGACCTCTTCCTTACCAAGGAAGTGCTCTACCCCTGAGCCATATGGGCATACTTATATATTTATAAATTATATTAGTGCTTGATGTTTTGATTGTTAATGTGAAAGTAGATGTAAAATTTCACATCAGCTCCCAGATTATTAATACCATGGAGCGGGAAACGGGACTCGAACCCGCGACCCTCAGCTTGGAAGGCTGACGCTCTAGCCAACTGAGCTATTCCCGCGTCGTAATATTAAATTAACATGGTGGTGAGTGAAGGATTCGAACCTTCGAAGACGTAGTCAGCGGATTTACAATCCGCCCTCGTTGGCCACTTGAGTAACTCACCATAAATGTTATATTTCTGGTCAAACACTGATAAAATTTTAATGGAGCTGATAAAGGGACTCGAACCCCCGACCTGCTGATTACAAATCAGCTGCTCTAGCCAACTGAGCTACATCAGCACCATTCATTTAAAGATTTCATTTAAGTCATCGTTTAAATGGAGTCGCATTATAGACAAAAACTAAATTGATGTCAAGGATTTTTGTAAAATTTATGCTATTTTTTTTAAATTTGATATAATACACAAAAAAACAAGGTTTTTTTATGAAAATTCTTCTTGCTCCAAGTGAAACAAAAACTCAAGGTGGAACTGATAATTTTGTTTTAGAGTCACTTCTTTTTTCTGAACTTACCCCTACAAGAAAAATACTTTTACATAAATATATAAATATTTTACAAAAAAATAGTTTAGAAGAACTCTCAAAAATGTTTGGACTCAAAAAAAAGTCTGATATTAACTATCATAACAAAGATATGATTCATGAGTTAACGATGAAAGCGATTGAGCGTTATACAGGTGTTGCATTTGACTATCTTGATTATAGGAATCTTAGTGCTATTGCACAAGAATATATTGATAATAACGTCATTTTATGCTCAAATCTTTTTGGTTTTCTACGAGCTGATAATAAAATTCCTGAGTATCGTCTAAAACAAGGAGCTTCTGTTGGAGATTTAAAACCTGAAAAACTCTATAAAGAAAAAAGCTATTTAATGGAAGAGTATCTAGCCAATGAAGATGTTTTAGATTTAAGAGCAGGATTTTACGATAAATTTTATAAACCAACCAAGCCCTACACTACCCTAAAGTTTATAAAAGATGGAAAAGTTGTCTCTCATTGGGCAAAGGCTTATAGAGGTATTGTGTTAAGAGAGGTGGCAAATACTAACATTAATAGTTTAGAGGAGTTTATGAAACTCTCTATAGAAAATCTATCTATAGAGGAGATTCAGACTAAAAAGAATAGAACTGAGATTATTTATACAATAGATAGTTATCTTCTGTAGGTTCGATTTCATCGAACATGTATAATTGTTCGATAAAATCGAACCTACACCTTACATCTCTTCCAACAAAGCCCGAACAATCTCTCGGTCATCAAAGTGAAACTTCTCACCTTTGATTTCTATAGTATCTTCATCACCTTTTCCAAGTATCATCAATACTTCATCTTTTTCTAACTCTTTAAGTGCCTCTTGAATAGCAAAGGCTCTATCAACCATTGCTCTTGTATGTGATTGGTCTTTGATGCCTTTTAAAATATCTTGAATAATCTGCTCAGGCTCTTCATCTCTAGGGTTATCTGAAGTAACATAAACTTTTTTAGCAAACTTTGATGCTACTGCTCCCATGCGAGGTCGTTTTCCTTGGTCACGGTTACCACCTGCTCCAAAGACTACTGAAATATCTCTGTCTTTCATACTGTCAAGAACTTGAACCATACCATCATCGGTATGAGCAAAATCAACAATAACTAATGGGTCACGACTTACTACTTCCATACGACCTGCTACCCCTGCAAAGTTTGAAACTACTTCACAAATCTCACCAACATTTCGTTTTGTTAATATGGTACACGCACCAATAGCTGCCATAAGGTTAAAGAGGTTAAAGAGACCAACCATAGGAGAGTGAAAAGTTGCTTCTGTAGCTAGATGTTTTATTCCTGCTGTAATACCATGTTGTAAAGAGAAGGCTTGTACTTTAAATGTTGCAGGTTCATCAACTCCATAGCTCTGTGCATTTTTAGGATTGTAGGTAATGTTTTTTATATCATCTTTATTTAGTAGTTTAGGTGATTCATCAGCAAAAAATCTACTCTTAACTGCACGATACTCTTCTATAGTTTTATGATAGTCTAAATGGTCAGAAGTTACATTTGTATGAACTTTTAGAGCAAACTCTAAACCCTCAATACGATTTTGGTCAATAGCATGAGAGCTTACTTCCATTATAAAGTAATTTGCATCTCTATCTTTAGCAATCTTCATTGCATTTAAAATATGCAAAATAGAAGGTGTCGTCATAGACTTCTCTTCTACTCTTTCATCATTAACAAAAAAACCTCTTGTCCCCATAAGTGCAGGTTTTTCACCCAAATCTAAAAGAAAAGAGTAAATTCCTGCTGTTACAGTCGTTTTCCCATTAGTTCCTGTAACTCCAACAACACGAAGTGATTTTAAATCCCAAAGTTTAATAAGTTCTATAGGAGTTATATAACTTGTTTTTTTCTCAAGTTTATCAAAATATTTTCTATTTTGTTGGGTTAAAAGAAACTTTGTCTCATTGTCTATATCTGTAGTGTCATCGGTTAGATACTTAAATGTATCTACTTTAAAATCTATTTTCATAAAATATTCTCTATTTCTTTTTATTTTTCTCTTTTATCTTATGATAAAGAGCATAAATCTCTTGATCATTAGCAAAACTATTACTCAATGAGTCCAAAAATTGTGTGGCTAACTCTATCTGATTTTTTTCAATGAGTTCCGTAATAAAAAGAATATACTCATTTTTATTTTTTAAAATAACATGAGTAGAGAACATTACATCTTCAAAAGCACGTTTAAAATCGCCACGATTTTCAATAAATTTTAAAAAGTCTTTATATCCAATACCATCTTTGTACTCTGCTTTATCAACAGTATCACTTAACAGTTCTGCTACCTTACCTTGACTAATGTCTAAGGTACTTAAGATGTCAGCCATAACTTCTGGAGCATCATCTTGTTCTGACTTAATAATTTGATAATAATCAAAGAGTGCTTGGGCTTCATCTGCACTCTCAAGCCCAATATCACATAGAAAAACACCAATCTGAGCATCTGAATCAGTTGGGTAATCTTTTAACAGTAGACCATAGGTTCTTAATGC
This sequence comes from Campylobacteraceae bacterium, assembly GCA_027056615.1. Taxonomy (GTDB): domain Bacteria; phylum Campylobacterota; class Campylobacteria; order Campylobacterales; family Sulfurovaceae; genus UBA1140. Next base: position 12,096 of record JALUKJ010000111.1, read on the forward strand.
ATTTTCATATTTTCCAGATGTGAACTGCTCTTCGGCTCTTGTGAGTAATGTATTAAGACTTATTTTTGCCATTGTTTTATCCTAGTTGTTCTAATTTATCTTCCATACCATGAGGCACATTCATCACTTTAATCTCTGGATGTATAAATGTTTTCATCTCTTTTTCAATACCAAATTTAATAGTTGTTCCTGAACTTCCACACCCTACACAAGCTCCTTGAAGTTGTACATAGACAGTACCATTTTTAACATCAAGTAAGGTGACATCTCCACCATCTTTTTTAATCCAAACTCTTGCTTTTTCTAGCATATCAGTCACAATAGGTTTTAATTCATCATCTGTAAATGGAAGCACTAGCTTCTCCTTTTTTTATATATTATCCTATTTATACATAAACTTTAAAAGTTTGTCAAGCAAATATGCTAACTTTTAACACGCTAAGTTTTTTGCTTGAGCTAAATATCCTCAACATTCATTAAAACCTAAACATATAGAGATTAAAATATCATTAAAATAAACCAATGGCTAGGCAATGATTCGAAAAATTTTAAAAAAAAAGCAACCAAATAGTAAAATAAAAGATTTTATAAAAAAATATAAAATACCAAGAGAGTATCTCTCTATTAATAGAAAATCTATCTCACGAGGTGTTCTTATTGGTCTCTTTTGGGGATTTATCCCAATGCCCATGCAGATGTTAGCAGTTCTTGCTGTCACTCCATTTATAAAATTCAATGTTCCTATAGCCATATCTATGGTTTGGTTAAGTAATCCAATTACTATGCCATTTATGTATTATATGGAGTATCAAACAGGAAATTTTTTATTGGGAAATGAAGGTTTAGAAAATATAGAACTTACATTAGACTGGTTTTCTAATAATTGGAATAAAATTCTTACACCTCTTTATGTAGGGACTATTCCATATTCCTTTGGTGTTTCAACACTTCTATATTTTCTTATCAATAAACTATGGATTAATTCTGTAAAAAAAGAGAAACACTCTAGAAAAAAAAGATTTTTTTAATAGAAAATCTCTCTTTAACCTCAAAAAGTAATTAAGAACTGTAACTCATAACTTGAATACCAACTTTTGGAACTTTTTCCTCTCTTTTTAAAAATAAAAAAGTAATTATAATACTAAATAATTT
>JALUKJ010000112.1 GCA_027056615.1 Campylobacteraceae bacterium
TAATAGAAGCATCATGAATAAAAAGTAACAATGCCATTATAAATATACTAATATATAGTTTTTTATCCTCATAAGTAATTAAAAAGAGTAATACTAAAGTTACAACAACAACAGCAATATTAACAATAACAGATGAAGTAATAATGCCTGGGAGGAGTGCAAATATCATTGTAGCAAAATAGCTCTCTTCCTTTTTATTAAAATAGGATTTTGACATTATATAAAAAAGAGGAACATTAATTAACCCAAACATAACAAAAGGAAAACGAAATGACAAACCACTAGTAAACCAATCATTGGTAACATGAGTTAAAAATTTTAGAACTCTATCATCTGTTGTATAATATACTAAGGCTTCATTAGGACCAATAGGTAACGTTGTTGATAAGTAGAGAAGAGCTACTGCATATAAAAAATAAAAACTATAAAAGACTCCTCGACTCATGCTATCACTTTAAAGTTTTAAAAAGTTATCTAACATCTCATAACCATGTTCAGACATAATCGACTCAGGGTGAAACTGCACTCCATAGATATTTTTATCTTTAATCTCCAAAGACATAATCTCATGGTCATCTTTAGAGTAAGAAGTAATAACAACCTCATCTGGTACATTCTCTTGATTAACTGTCAAAGAGTGGTAACGAGTTGCTCTAAACTCTTGGGGTAACCCTTTAAAGATTGGTGTATCTTTTTTAATCTCCACTTGCGAAGTCTTTCCATGCATCATATTTTTAGCACGAATCACCTCTGCCCCAAATGCTTGAGCTATACTTTGATGTCCTAAACAGATACCAAAAATAGGTGTAGTATTGGAAAATTCTTTTATTACTTCAAGAGTTACTCCTGCATCATCAGGTGTAGAAGGACCAGGAGAGATAATAATCTTCTCAGGATTTAACTCCTTAATCTCCTCTACTGTTAGTTCATCATTACGAATCACCTTTAAATTTGCACCTAACTCTAAGCAATACTGCACTACATTATAGGTAAAACTATCATAGTTATCTATCATTAAAATCATCTTTTATCCTACTTTAAATATTCTAAGAAGTATAACAGATGACTACTTTTAAACAAATTCATAATTTTCATACTTAAAAAAACAATTTTTAAGAAAAAACAGTAAAAAGTATTTATAAAATCAAGGTTACAAACAAAGGATTATAGTGCGAAAAAGACTTCTCTTTCTACTTTTTTTTCTCATATTTATTGGTTGTGAGCATAAATATACCACAGAAAAAACAACTTATGAAAAATATGGCAATAAATATAATATCCCTTGGGAAAAAGATTTACCTTCTGCCTTTCTTAAAGCTAAAAAAGAACATAAAATAGTCTTAGTAATGGCTGTTAGTCAAGGGTGTAAATGGTGTAAAAAGATGAAAGCTGAGACACTTTCAGACAAAAAGGTTTTAAATAGACTAAAAAAGTATATTTTGGTTATGGCAGATAGAGAGACTCCAAAAGAGCGAAAACAACTACCACCATTTAAACATGTCCCTATAATCTTCTTTATGAACTCAAAAAAAGAGGAGCTTGACAATCTACGTGGCTATTTTGACAAAGAAGACTTTTTATCCTATCTTAATGAATTTGAAGATGAATAACAAAATTAAACTATTGGGTTATCACCTTAGTATCAATAATCTCTAACTCTTTCATCTTCTTTTTATTTTCTAGTCTCTTACCACGCCAATAATATCCACCAACAGCACCACCAGCTGCGGTCATAGTCAAGAGTCCTGCGGTAACAAATTGAGCTAACATAAAGAGAAAACCAACCCCAATTACACCTGCAAAAGAAGCTCCCACTTTAAAATTAGCTTTTGCATGGGTAATCTTTGCCTCTTTTGCAATATCTTTTTGAGCCTGTTTTACCACTTTTATCTTCTCTTTTTCAGCTTTTACTCGTATCTCTTCTCTCTCTTTAGCAAAACTCTCTTTTATCTCATACTCTTTCTCTTTATGAAAATGTTCACTAAGAGAAGAGAACCAAAAAGCAACCATTATAGCAACAAAAAAAAGAGGTATTACTAAACGCAAAACTCCCATTTCATCAAAAGTTTTAGAAGAGATGGAAAAGAGTGCTATCGTAATTAACTCCACCAAAACAATACCTATAAAAAATTTAAATATTTTCATTATTTTAAGTCCTCCGACCAAAAAAATTCTATCCACCCTTGTGGTTTTTTAACCCACCAAGTAGGTTCAATCAAAGCTGTTGGTTTATAAAAGAGAGAAGCTGTAAAAAATTTTACCTTTGGATACTCTCTTTTCAATACCTCTAGCACAACTACCAAAGTATCACCACTATCTACAATATCATCCACAATTAAAACTTGATTTGAGTTTTTAAGATTTGGAAGGTGAAAAATCTCAACCTCATCCAATTTTTTTGTTTCCTCATAACCAATAGTGTTAATAGAATAGACTTGACGAATATCATAAAATTCCCCTAACATCTGACCCATACAGAGTCCTCCACGAGAAATAGGCACAATTGTATCAAAATTTTGGTCTATCTTTTTTATTAATATCTTTAAATCTTCTCTAAATTCATTATAAGGGTAGTATATTTTCTTTGTCATAAGCAATTATAACAAATTAATCAAAAATAATGTAGAATAGTAGATATAAAGGAGTTTATCATGAAGACGTACATTTTATTCTCAATCTTCTCGGTTTTTATTTTTGCCCAAAATCCCGAACCAAAATCTTGTAACTATCCAGCCGTTGCTACAGATAATTTTGGGAAAAAGTTTCGATATGGTTGCTTTTGTGGAGAAAACTACCCCAATATTCAACACCCCTCAAAAAAAGATTATCGAGATTTAAACCTAACAGAAAAACAAGAGTTAATTGCCCAATACAATGCTATTGCTCCTTATGATGACATAGACAAAGTATGTCAAGAACATGATATATGTTTTATAATTTTTGGGAAAAAAGCAAAATCTTGTAACGATACAATTTATGATGAACTCAATATCTTATCAGATAAATTTCAACAGAAAGAGGATAATGGTAAAATATATAAGCAGTGTAAAAATTTAACTAAAGATATGAGGTCAGTTTTTCATACTATTTTTGCACCTTCAGATGATGATGATACTCTATTTGACATTGGCATACTTATGATTAATGGTGCATTAACAGCCTTTAATAAAGGTTTTCAAGAATCTCTTGACATATTAACTAAAGAGGAGGAACGTTATCCTCCCTTAGGAGTGAAATGTAATATTACAAAAAAATAATATATTGATGCAATAGCAATCATAACCTATGAATATATTTTCAACTCGTTATAAAGACTATCTCTCTCTACAGGAATAAAGCCTGAATTTTTAATAAGGGCTATAAATTCCTCCAACTCCATTCCATTGGCACTATTCGCTCCTGCTGCTGATTGAATTGCCTCTTTCTCTATTGTTCCATCTAAATCATTAGCTCCAAACTCTTGAGCAATTAAAGCTAAGTTTATGGTCGAAGTTGCCCAATAGGCTTTTATATTTAGAATGTTATCGAGTAAAATCCGTGCAATAGCATAGGTTTTTAAAATCTCTTGACCAGTTGGATACTCTTTAACATTCAAGAAGTTATTGTCTCTTTGATAAACCAATGGAATAAATGCATTAAAGCCTCCTGTTTTATCTTGTAACTCTCTTAGTCGTAACATATGGTCAACTCGATTGGCTCTTGTTTCAACATGACCAAATAGCATAGTGGCATTAGAATCTTTTCCTCTATTGTGCCACTTCTCATGAATCTCTAACCACTGCTTTGAGGTCACTTTACCTTTACACAAATACTCTCTAATATCTTCATCAAATATCTCAGCGCCACCACCTGGCATGGAGTCTACTCCATTCTCTATCATTTGGTCTAAAATCTCATCATAACTTAATCCATATTGACGATGAAGAAAATCTACCTCAGCAGCAGTCATTGCTTTAATATGTACCTTGGGAAACTTCTCTCGTATCTTTCTAAAAGCACCCATATACCACTCTACCCCATCATTAGGATTATGAGCAGAAACAATGTGTAACTCTTTTGCCCCTTTTTCAATAGACTTTTGAGCAATATCTAAAATCTGCTCATGACTCATTGTATATTGATTAGGATTTTTGCGACTTGCACTATAGGCACAAAACTTACAAATATCTGCACAAACATTAGTAGGATTGATATGCCTATTGATATTAAAGTAGGATTTTTTTCCAAATTTATCTTTACGAATCTCATCTGCTAATTCACCTAAAGTAAACAAATCTAACTCATACAGTGCTTCACCTTCTTCTTGTGTTAAACGTTTTGCCTTTTTTACTTTTTCTATTAAGTCCATTTTCATCACTTTATAATTTTTTGGCATTATACTCAAATAGCGTTAATAGAAGCTCTCTTATAAAATTATTAATCTTTGGTTAAATAAAAAACTCACATTATCTTTAAAATAGTCTAGTAT